>NZ_SMMD01000883.1 GCF_009711475.1 Fulvivirga aurantia | reverse complement strand
ATAGTAATGACAGCAACCCAGATCCTACAGAAAATCCAATTCCACCTGAAGAAACAATGGATGCAGAGCCTCCTCGAGAGCTCATAAGTTTAGAACGCGCTCAAGCCATGTACAAAGCATACGAAGAGCGAGCCCGTGCTTTGTCAGAGTTAAAAGATGGTGAAAGTGACTCGCGTTACGCATGGCATTCCTTAAAATTTTATAAGCAATACTTTGCCTACCTAGAGCGTGAGGCCAGAAAAGTAGGTATAAAAGTTTCCGGTATTAGAACATATTACGTGGCTTATCCTGATGATGATAATTCTGGTAAATATGCCGATTACCAGACTTTCTTTTATGTACCAACTTATTTTAATAAAGATAAAAATGCGCATATCGCCTTTGATCCTTTACACCTTGATGAGAATGGTAAACCACTGCCGATTCACGAAATTATTACTGGTGATAAAAAACCTAACCCACAGAGTATGGCTACCGATGCCTCCTCTCCTAACGAGACATCCAGCTCTGTAGCTAATATGGCGGAAATGTGCGAACCCAATTGTAGTGATCATTGATGAGCCTCCTTGGTGTACTAAAATTTATTGAGCTGATAACTGCGGTTATCGGCTCGGTTTATTATAAAAAATACGCTCACACGTTTTTAAAGTATTTTCTATGGCTTTTATGGCTGGTGGTTGGTGTTGAGTTTAGCATGTGGTTTCTCAAACATTATGAAATCAGAAGTCAGAATAATTTTATCTACAATGTGCTCACATCTGTGATGTATCTCTATTATTTAACACTTTACTACAAAGAGATTAAAACGAAGCGCTATCGAAAATGGGTGCTTGCTTTTATAATTACATTCTCAGCTGCGATCACTATAAATTTCATTTTCATTCAAAAACTAATGACCACCAGTCTTTTTCACTCGTATACCTTTGCTCTGGGAGGTATACTTTTAATTGCTGCTATAGGTCTGTTTTTATTAGAAACCCTCAATAGCGAAAAGGTACTATACTACAAAAAATACCTGTTGTTTTGGGTAAGTATCGGATTAGTGCTCTACTATGCATCGATCATCCCCTACGCGATTAGTCTCAACTTCTTGCCGGAATTCCGCTTCTCCGAAACCTGGATTGCCATCATATTTACCATCAACTTGGTAATGTATACCTGCTTTAGCATTGGCTTTGTAGTAAGCAAAAAAATGGAAATCTAACCATGGAACACGAGGTAGTACTTGGAGCTACAATTACTATGATGATTCTCGCGGTCATCATCATTTTATTGTTTGGGGTTTTTCAGTCTAAAAAGAATAAGTACTTACTGGCACAAAAAAGATTTGAAGAAGAGATCGCTAAATCTCAGATAGAAATACATGAGCAAGCCCTTAAAAACATAGCGTGGGAATTGCACGATAATATTGGCCAACTACTCTCCGTTGCACGATTACAGCTAAATGTTTTACATGCTAAAATAGATGACCCCCACCAACAACAAATTGACGAAGTCAGTGCTTTGATAGGTGACAGTCTGAAAGAAATAAGGTTACTCTCCAAGGCTTTGAATACTGATGTTATCAGGGAGATAGGGCTAAAAGCCTCTCTCGAACTTGAACTCGATCGTTTTAATAAACTAAACTTCTTAGAAGCTCGACTGGTGATTACGGGTAAACCCAAACCAATAGACCATCAGGATGAGATTATTATTTTCAGAATACTCCAGGAGTTTTTTAATAATGTAATAAAGCACTCCAAAGCCAGTGAGCTTTTAGTTTTACTTACTTATACCCCTCAACAATTATCGATCACTGCTACTGAAAATGGTATTGGCTTTAATTACACTGAAGTAACCAAAGGATCTGGACTCATCAATATGAAAAGTCGCTCCGCACTTATTGGTGCAGAATACACCATTACTTCTGCTGTACAAAAAGGGTCGAAATTAGAATTAATATATCCGCTTAGGAATAAAAACACTGAATAGCCAAATAACATATAAAGTCTAACGCACATGAAAAAGAAATATACTGTGGCTATAGTTGATGATCACTTATTATTTGCTCAGGCGCTTGAGAATTTAATAAATACGTTTGATCAATTTCAGGTTTTGTACCATACCAAAAACGGGCAGGAGTTTCTGGAAAAACTTAAAAATTCCTCTGGACCGGATATAGCATTAGTGGACATCAATATGCCTGTAATGAATGGTATAGAAACCACAGAAAAGGTGAGTAGTGATTTTCCGCAGACCAAGGTTTTGGCCTTATCTATGGATGATGACGAGCAAACGATAATTAAAATGCTTCGGGCAGGTGCTAAAGGATATCTCCTTAAAGATATTCATCCGAAGACGTTTAAAAACGCCCTGGAAGATGTAGTACACAGGGGTTTTCATTATTCTGACCGGATTACCAATACAGTACTTACCTCACTACACAGACCTGATGAAAGTGAGGTTGCACTCAAAGCCAGAGAGGTCGAATTTCTAAAACTCGCTTGTACCGAAAAAACCTACAAGGAAATAGCCAGTGACATGTGCCTAAGTCCTAAAACTATTGATGGCTATCGAGAGTCTCTGTTTGAAAAACTACATGTAAAAAGTCGAATCGGATTGGTCATATATGCCATCAGGCATCAGTTATTCAAAATCTAAACATGATTATTCTAACAAAATAATATTTTCATTACACACGTAATAAATTAAAATATCAATATAATTTAATCCTTATTTAACATTAAACAAGGGTGTTTTCCCCCTTTATTAAGGGTGCTTTTCCTCTACTCTACCGCTCAGCCGGCTCCTAATTTTGAATCTCTAAACCAAAACTATAAGCGGATTCTGAAAAGCTTCGATAGAGTAAGAGAAAAACAACAAAACACCCTTATTATGAAACCAACTTACCCAATCATCAAAGTGCCTGACGGCACAAAACCATTAAAAGCACTGCTTTTGATGTGTGCGCTGCTCACAATGAGCACAATTAATTATGCACAAGAGTATTACTATTACTACAAGGGAGAAAAACAGCCTCTAAGTCTGAACACTGAGTATGTTTATCTTGTGGCTTCTTCAGAAGTTTCTGACTCTTCAGCACTTCGATCTCTGGTAAACAAAGGAGCAATTGTAGAGAAATTTGATGTCAATGATGTTACTAAAACATTAAAGTCTGTGGGGCAATCTACCGAAGGCACCAAATACTGGGCAGAGATTAAGCTTCAACAAAAACTTTCTGAAAAAGAATATAGCGCTTACCTCAAAGAGTTGAAGGCTTTTGGAGCGATCACACATGCTTCGCCATACTTCAGTAATGCAAATGAAGACAAAATTGGTCTATCTGAGTATTTCTATGTAAAGCTAAGAAACGAAAAAGACTTCGGTCGGCTGAGTAAATTGGCCGTTGACTTAAGGGCTGAGGTTGTAGGCCAAAATAAGTTTATGCCGCTATGGTACACCCTTAAAACCAACAACGACTCCAAGCTCAATGCGCTTGAAATGGCTAATAGATTTTATGAATCAAAAATGTTTGAGCATTCTGAGCCAGACCTTATGGTTGATGACCTGGAATATGACCCTAATGACCCTCTATTTACCGATCAGTGGGGCTTAGAAAACACCAGCCAGTACGGTGGCACAGCGGGTATTGATATTAATGCATTAGATGCATGGGAAATTTCTAAAGGCAGTAGAGATGTTATTGTCGCTGTACTAGACCATGGTTTTGAAATGAATCACCCTGATCTACAAGGGAACACATTCGGAACTGGCTTTGATTCTGAGTCCGGAACCACCCCAGCTCTCGTATTAGGCTCTCATGGTACTGCATGTGCCGGTATTATAGGTGCTCTTCAAGACAACAACACTGGCGTAAGCGGTGTAGCACCAAATTCTCAACTAATGTCGATAAGCAACTCCTTGGTGGGCTCTCCAAACTCCAGACAGAAACGTGCCGATGGTATTAACTGGGCTTGGCAAAATGGTGCTGACATTATCAGTAATTCCTGGGGTTCTGGCGTTCAATATGCTATCATTGACAATGCAATTACAAACGCCTTAAATAATGGTAGAGGTGGGCTTGGAACTATAATCGTATTTGCGGCAGGTAACTCAAACAATGCAGTTTCGTACCCTGCTAATAGTAACCCAGACATTATAGCCGTTGGAGCCGCAGATGATTGTGGACTAAGGGTTGATCCAACAGGTGGTAGCTCATGTTTGTCATGGAACTCATTCCAAGGTAGCTGCTTTGGTGCCCAACTCGATGTCATGGGACCTGGCGCTATGATATCTACAACTGACAGACAAGGTGGAAGCGGTTATGATGGTACTGATTATACGGCCTCATTTGGTGGCACATCATCTGCCTGCCCGATGGTAGCAGGGGTTGCTGCTTTAATCTTATCAGTAAACCCATGTTTAACACATGACGAAGTAGAGGACATCATTGAACAAACTGCTCAAAAAGTAGGTGGTTATGCCTACGCTAATGTTGGAGGAAGACCAAACGGAACATGGCACACTGAAATGGGCTATGGTTTAGTAGATGCTGAAGCTGCTGTACTTATGGCTCAATCAATGTTACCAAACAATTTTTCTTTTGACATATACTCTAAAGACAGACCATTTGACACGGGTGTTGAACCTAACCCAGATGGTGGCCCTATGTGGATTAGTGAAGATATATGGGTGAGACAAAATTTAGATGGAGGGATTACACACCAAAACCCGGAGTTTAAATTATTTAGTCCTAATGGTGTCTATGTAAAAATCACTAACCGCAGCAGTACTACCAGTGATTGCTCCAATCTTTCGCTTTACTTCTCTAAGGCTTCAACAGGACTTGTATGGCCAACACATTGGGACGATTATAACATAGCTGGTGTATTAAATGGAGACAAGGTTAACACTGTATCGATACCAGCAATTGCACCTGGAGCTTCAGAAATCATCGAAATTCCATGGTACCCGCCAAACCCTGCTGATTTTTCAAACGATGTACATCATTTCTGCCTGTTAGCTCGAATCGAGTCTCCATCTGACCCAATGTTTAATGAGCAAAATGGTGTAGGCGTAAGTGGTAATGTGAGAAGAAATAACAACATCGTTTGGAAAAATATATCAGTTTACGATAATGATGTAGACTTCATGAGCCTATTTGTAAGAGGCATTATCAGAGGTTGGAGTAACATAGACCTCGTATTTCATGATCAAGGCTTCAAAGAAGAATTCAGAAAACCATTTTTTGAAAGAGGTGGCGAAATTTTCGTCAGAACAGAGCCTGAGTTCTTTGAAAGAATTCAGAAAGCCAAGCTTGAAGGCGTAGAAATCATAGATGAAAATATGCTGCACATCGCCAGACCAGGAGCGACCATTCATGACATCCCGGTCTATAGCAAAGAGACCTTTTCCATGGATCTTGCCTTTAAAGTCGAAGTTTCTGAAGAAGAAAGAGAGGGTGTAATTCTGGATGTACTGCAAATCGGTGAAGAAAAAGAACTCCAGGGTGGAGAGCGATTCGTTATCAAGGCCTCCTCTAAAGACAATTGGGAGCTTAAAAAGCCGACTACTATTGAGAAATCACAATTGGTATATCCTAATCCATCTACCGGGCAAATTTATATCAAGTACAATATTCCTTCTGATAATGTGCCTGTCAGTATAAGCTTGCAAAATGTACTTGAGTCGATTGACAGACAGCTTTATAAAGGCCAACACAATCGAGGAGAATATGTAGAGCAGTATGACGTAAGCCGATTGAAAGATGGGGTGTATATACTCACACTTAAGATTGGTGACAAAATTCAAACCGAAAGAATAGTAATTGATAAAGATTAAAGTTGGCTTGTAGCGTAGCCTCGACCTTAGGGTTGGGGCTGCTATTCTTTCATCTTGAATGCTGTTAATAATGAACCTTTTATTTGCAGCCCTAAACCAAAAAAGTCCTCCGATGACACTCACCGGAGGACTTTTGTTTTATTTCTATATGGTACTTCTAATTACTTACCAGAAGCATATCTTTTAGAAACCTCATCCCAGTTTACAACATTCCAGAATGCTGAAATATAATCTGGTCTGCGGTTTTGATAATTAAGGTAGTAAGCATGCTCCCATACATCGATACCTAAAATAGGTGTGCCTCCGCAACCTACATTTGGCATTAATGGATTGTCCTGGTTAGGAGAAGAACAAATTTCTACTTTACCTCCCTGGTGTACACAAACCCAGGCCCAACCAGAACCAAATCTGGTAGCTGCTGCATTAGCAAACTCTTCCTTAAACTTATCAAATGATCCATACGCCTCGTTAATTGCATTGGCAAGATCACCAGAAGGTTCACCACCACCATTTGGAGACATTACTTGCCAGAAAAGGTCGTGGTTATAATACCCTCCTCCGTTGTTTCTTACTGCATTATTATCGCTATGGTTTTTTAGTAAATCTTCAATAGATTTTCCTTCCATATCAGTGCCTTCTATCGCACCGTTTAATTTACTTGTATAACCTGCATGGTGTTTACCATGGTGGATCTCCATAGTTCTTGCATCAATGTGTGGTTCTAATGCATCGTGTGCGTATGGTAAATCAGGTAATTCGAAAGCCATAATTTTATTGGTTTTATTGGTTTAACAATCTATTTATTTCAAATATACATAGACGATGGGTCAACAAAAAGTCCTTCTTGTTAACTAATATTTATGCTGCTATCAGTTATGTCTATGTGTTGCGTAACTTTTTAAAAAAGTCTGTCACTAGCTGCCCTGCCTCCGTGGAGTAGGGCCCTTGTACTACTTCTGTTTTCGGGTGAATAAGTTTGGGATTTATAAAATTAAAGCCCCTTTTCTCATCTCTCGCTGCATAAATTAGCTTCCCGATTTGTGACCAGTATAAGGCACCTGCGCACATACCGCAAGGCTCTAAAG
Organism: Fulvivirga aurantia; assembly: GCF_009711475.1. Lineage (GTDB taxonomy): Bacteria > Bacteroidota > Bacteroidia > Cytophagales > Cyclobacteriaceae > Fulvivirga > Fulvivirga aurantia. Next base: position 6,588 of record NZ_SMMD01000883.1, on the reverse strand, counting down.
TTACATAGAGGGAACAGTCGACAAGGTATTTTGTTCCGAGGTAATTGGTGGCTGCTGTAAGTGCGAGCATTTCGGCATGCGCGGTAGGATCATTTAGTCTTTCGGTCTGGTTATAAGCTCTTGCTATGATCTGCTTATTAGCGACCACCACCGCTCCTATTGGTATTTCGCCCTCTTCAGCAGCCATGCGAGCCTGCTTTAAGGCTTCCTTCATAAAGTGTTCGTCACTATGTATGGTAAGAGACATCGGCTATACGCTCTTTTTTACTTTGATCGATTGCATCATCTCTTCAACCATAGGTTGCCACTCCTCTTTCATTTGAATTGGGCTGTTGAAAGCAAACACCAACGTCTTACCATTTATAAGTAAATATTGCACGTAAATATAGCTTCTCACAGGGTCTTTCTGATCTAGCGAAAATTTATCACCATTGATGCGTGTTTCCATCTCAAAAACAATGAATTGCTTTTTATCAATAGTGGTAATCTCTTCTTTTAGAATCTTTACCCGATCGTATAAGTTGACCAAACTAGCCTTGAAAAATCCTTTGGCTATTTCAATATCAGAAGATCGCCATTGCGTGGCAGACTGCTTTATGCTAAAATCAACAATACGCTCCATGTTAGTATAAGCCCCTATGGGCTGTCTTACGGAAGGGAAGCGTTGTGCCAGGTCGCTGCTAGACATTGGAAAGAAATCTTCAGGCAAAGACACAGTGATATGATCGTTTACTTTTGTCTTTACCAGCTTATCCTGCTCCAGGCCAAGAAAGCTCACCAGACCCAATACAATTAATATTTTTGACATTTCTTTATCTGAATTTTATTCTATCTAGTTTCTAACCAAAATTAATACCATTAACTTTGCGCCTCCAAAATTAAAAATTTTAGCATGCTAAGAACACATACTTGCGGAGAATTAAGAATTGATAATGCCTCACAAGAAACAGTCCTTTGTGGATGGGTACAACGTGTAAGAAATAAAGGTAGTGTATTGTGGGTCGATTTACGCGACAAATATGGTATTACTCAATTGATCTTCGAAGAAGGAGAAACTGAGAAATCGCTTTTCGAAAAAGCAACAAAACTAGGCCGTGAGTTTGTGATAAAAGCTACTGGTACTGTTGTGGAGCGTCACAGCAAAAACGACAAAATACCTACCGGTGATATAGAAATAAAAGTGACTGATCTTGAAGTACTCAATGCTTCTAAGACTCCTCCTTTTACTATTGAAAACGAAACCGATGGTGGTGAAGACTTAAGAATGAAGTACCGCTACCTCGACCTACGTAGAAATACAGTGCGTGAGAAATTGCAACTACGCCATCGTATGATGCAGCAAACACGTGCATTTTTAGATCAGGCCGATTTTATGGAAGTAGAAACGCCTGTTTTGATAAAATCAACCCCTGAGGGAGCCAGAGATTTTATTGTACCTTCTCGTATGAACGAAGGACAATTTTATGCTTTGCCACAGTCTCCACAGACCTTTAAGCAGCTGCTTATGGTATCTGGTTTCGATAAATACTTTCAGTTGGTTAAATGCTTTAGAGATGAAGATCTGAGAGCCGACAGACAACCGGAGTTTACTCAGATAGACTGCGAAATGTCTTTTGTTGAGCGTGAAGATGTACTCGGCACTTTTGAAGGTCTCGTAAAGCATTTATTTAAAAGTGTAAAAGGCATCGACATTGAGCAAATTGATCGTATGAGCTATGCGGATGCCATGAGATTATATGGCTCAGATAAGCCCGACACCCGATTTGACATGCAATTTGTTGAGCTTAATGATGTTGCTCAGGGCAAAGGTTTTAATGTATTTGACAGCGCTGAGCTTGTATTAGGTATCAAGGCCGAAGGATGTGCCGAATACACACGAAAGCAACTGGATGCATTAACAGATTTCGTGAGAAAACCACAGGTTGGCGCTAAAGGATTGGTATATGTAAAATGCAATGCAGATGGCAGCTACAAATCTTCTGTAGACAAGTTTTACTCTCAGGAAGACCTGGCTGAGTGGGCCACTAAGTGCAATGCAAAACCTGGTGATTTGCTTCTTGTATTGAGCGGTGATATTGACCACACGAGAAAGGCAATGAATGAGCTTCGCCTACATATGGGCAGCGAACTTGGCCTGAGAGATAAGAATATTTATAAGGTGCTTTGGGTACTTGACTTCCCTCTACTGGAGTGGGATGAAGATACAGAAAGATACCACGCGATGCACCACCCGTTTACTTCTCCTCTGGCCGAGGATTTTGACAAACTAGAGTCTGCTCCAGGTGGAGTAAGAGCCAATGCTTACGATATGGTAATCAACGGTGTTGAAGTAGGTGGTGGATCAATAAGAATTCACGACAGAGGACTTCAACAGCAAATGTTTAAGCTCTTAGGCTTCAGTGATGAAGAGGCTAAAGCTCAGTTTGGTTTCTTAATGGATGCCTTCGAATATGGTGCTCCTCCACACGGTGGTATCGCTTTTGGTTTTGACAGGCTTTGCTCTTTATTCGGTGGTTCTGACTCTATCAGAGATTACATTGCTTTCCCTAAAAACAATGCGGGTAGAGATGTAATGATAGACTCACCTAGTGCTGTAAGTAACGAGCAGCTTGACGAATTAGCCATCGCACTTAAAAAATAAACGTGCTTCATTTGGGAAGATTCTAAAAGAATAAACCTGAAAATTCGGTAACAAACGGCTTGTTTTATAGTTGTTAGAGTAGAACTAAAAGAAACTAACGATTATGAAATACGATATTCAAACAGTAGGTTTTGACGCTACTGACGAACTAAAAAGCTATTTGGAATCTCAACTAAGTGAGATTCATGAGTTGCATGACAACATCACAGGTATAGATGTATACCTCAAGTCGGTAAACGATGACGAGGAAGAAACCAAAATCGCTGAGATTAAGGTATTTATACCTGGTCCGTCATTATATGCAGATCACAGATCGGAGAAGTTTGATGAGTCGATTGCCAAAGCAGTAGATAAAATCAAAAGGCAGATTAAAAAAACTAAGGAAAAGCAATACGCCAAGCGTTAATTGCACCTAAATAAAACTGGGTGATTTAATCACCTACCAACACAAAAGCGCCCCAGTAATATGGCTCGGGGTGCTTTTTTCTTAATTGCTGTTGAGCTTCAATAAAAGCCGCTCTTTTATCTCCCATGCTTAACCAGTTGGTATAGAAGTGTGTCATCAATTCACTGGTTGCCTGGTCGTCTACTTTCCATAAACTCATAATAATTGCTCTCGCCCCTGCGATATGCACCGCTCTTTGTAAGCCATAGACACCTTCCCTGGCTTCGACCTTACCAAGGCCAGTTTCGCAGGCAGATAAGACCACAAGCTCTGTGTTTGCCATATTCAAATTAGTCATTTCATAAGCTGTAAGAATACCATCTTCCTTGCTCGGCTCTGGTGCCGAGAGCACTATACCTGATTGTAACATATAATCGACCAGAGATTGCTCTTCTTCCCCTTCAACAAAGTATCCATGGGTGGCAAAATGCAAGATACCGGGTAGTTTATCCAATGATTTTAACAGTGACTCACTGGCTATACTTCCGGTAAAATAGCGGGATTCAATTCCGTTTTGATTTAAGATAGTATTGATATTTTTCACCTCATCTTCAGTGGCTTTCAAATCTGCAAATTCTGTATTAGAGAAGTCGGGCCGCCCAATCAGTAGCGCAGATTTATTTACGTCTGTATGCTGAGCATCGAACAGGTCGTTGAGGCTTGAAAGTTGAACCAGCTCAACCTGATCGAGCAAATGAATCTGAGACTCAGTATCGAACAATGTGTTTAGATTGATTTGGTTATAAATACCATCTGCAGCTATGTAGATCTTCTTTATAGGATTATCAGAATAAGCTTCCAGCGTGTCTTTTATCGGCTTCCAAAAGATTCGGTGCGAAGTGGTATCTTTTACTTTTAATTGAATGTGATTATGGTAGGAGTTAAAATATTCCTTTTCTAACAGACGATCGGTCTCTCCTTTAATTAGTGCTAATTCCGGTTGACTTTGAGTGTCTGGAGTTACTATTAGCGCTACATAAAAAAATCCGTTAAAAATTCTGATTAATTCTACAGCAGCTTCACCCGGAGCTAATTTTTGCCGTATATCTTTCCATGACCTTGTAGGGGTATTTGCGCCATCAAACTGGTGCGTTTGGCGAGCCAATGTTTTCTCCAAAACTTCAGCCTTTTTCAATAATCGCTCCTTTTCATCAATAGATGTAGCCGAAGCCAATTGATCTCTGACCACTTGCCAGTCTTGAAAGTTTTTTTTGAGCTCATCATCCTCGGAAGCTAGTATTTCTTTTTTGAGTCGAAATGAATTGTTTAGCAGCAGGCCTTTTGTAGCCAGTCTAAAGTCAAAAAAGTGACCATAAATTTGCTTATTGTGACTTATTTCGGGCCAATTGGCCGCACCACCTCTAATCATTGCAAATAGTTCGAAACTTTCCATAATTGATACAAGATTGAGGTAAAAAGCTCTTTGCTCCTCTTCAGATAGATAAGTGAAATTTGAGGCAATATCTGACAAAAGCAGTTCTTTTGATTCGATATAAATCTTTTCTGCTTTATCCAATTCATTACTAAACATATAGGTTTCTGCCAGACCAACCAGTGTCTGTTGATAAACGAAAGTGTGAGATTGGTAATGGTCTTTTAAAAAAGAAATCGCTTTCTCATAATACCTCAATGCTAAATCGTATTCCTCCTCATCTAAATAGATCTCTGCAAGGTTATTGAGTAGGGTGGCATACAAGGCTATTGGCTCATTCGGTTGGTTTTCGACTAAAGCGACAAGCTCATTCAACATAATCTTAGCTGAATCCAGCCGTTCTGTATACCTGTAGATACTCGCCAGATTATTAATGGTTTGAAAATATTTGACACCGGATTTTCCTCCTAAAAGCCTAAGACTCTCCCTGGTATGAAATTCTGCCAAATTATAAGCAGAAAGACTCATGTAGGTCGTAGACAGGTTGAGATGTAAGTCGCTCAGATGTGTAGAATCTAAGGCAGAGGTAGGGCTTTTAAATAATTTGATCTGGCGCTGATAAAGCTCAATACTTCTTTGTGGTTGTCCACGCCTGTTGTATAAAATGGCCAAACTATTGTCAATTTTCATCTGCCATTCTGCCCACTTCTGGTGGGATATGTTTTTAGCATTCACTTTATCGGCATAATTTAAATAGTACTCGGTGCTATCATACTGCCGTTGGCTTAAAGAAATCTCAATTGAGCCAAATAGACCCGTCATAGACAAGGAATAATAGCCGGGCTCATTGATTGTGGTGGTAAATAATTTTCTATAATATTTCTTAGCTGCTATTAAGTCACCAGATAATTGACTGACATTAGCCAACTTTAAAAGCACTGAAGACTGACCTGAAATATCATTTGGCTCAATCGCAGATAAAGCCTTTTTGAGCAGATCAATGCTACTGTCGTAATGTCCTTCTTCCGTCTGCTTATTAGCCGCTATGACATAGTCACTCCAGTGTTGAGCGGAAACGTTGAAGCCCATGATCATTATTATCAGAAAGGTAATTATTCGGCTCATCTGGACAGACTGGTTATATGAAGATAGTTTAAATCAGGCTAATAACCGATGGGCTGGTTTTCTTCTACTCGTGTGACTCCACGTAATCGCTTTCAGTTTTTTTAAATAATGTCATCATTTTATTGGTGACTTTCCCTACTTGACCACCACCGATTTTTTTATCATCGATTTGAGTAATGGGTAGCACTTTTTTAGTTGTGCCTGTCAAAAAAGCTTCTTTTGCCTCTACTAATTCATTTACAGAGACGTCCCTTTCTTCAATTGTATACCCACCATCAGCTTCAATAGCTCTGATCAGATTTTTACGGGTAATACCCATCAGCACATTTTCCTTTGGAGTGACGATTTTGTTATCACTATCAACAATGAATACATTACTTCTGGTGAGCTCTAAGACTTTATTCTGATAAGTATAAATTACGTCATAGGCATTTTCTTCGATCACTTTCTTTCTCAGCCAAACCCCAGTCATGTAGTTGATCGTTTTTACATGTGCCATTTCACGTAAGTGCTCGTAAGTAATGAGCTTAATACCGTGTGTGTATTTTTCTGTAGAAGGGAATGAAATAGGCTCTTGTGTAACCACCAGGTTGGGATGGCCGGGATCGAACCCATCTGGTGTATACCCTCCGGTAAGTAAGAGTCTCACCCCTGATATCGGCATTTCGTTGAGGTTGAGGAGCTCGCCTATTCTGCTTTTAAGTTCTTGCTGTGTATACGGCACATCGAGTCTAACTTTCTCAGCTGCAGCGTAAAAGCGATCTAAATGATCATCGATAAATAGCGGTACTCCTTTTGACAATCTGAAGAAATCAAAAATACCATAACCTCGCAGTAGTGCAAGATCTCTTATGCCTAGAGAAGCGTCCTCCTCCTTCAACATTCGTTGATTTATCACGCAATACATGCAGTGAATTTAACCAAAATGTTGTGTATTAAACACTTGAAATTTTAAAAAACTCTAAATGACTATTTGTAGTATTTTCTGTAGTAGAAACACTTCAC
>NZ_SMMD01000698.1 GCF_009711475.1 Fulvivirga aurantia | reverse complement strand
TATCTGAAAGTGAAATTCTTTGGATCCACGAACGGGAGATTAAAGTATTATTTATCATAGTACTGAACGTATAACTTTTCTAAAAATAGCGCATATATGAGTTGATTCAAAACGTATGTGATTCGGACTTTGGCTCTGTGATTAAAAACCGCAATCAAGAGCTATTAGACAGTTTTGGATCTCACCTCAGAAAGCTTCGTAAACATAGGGGAATGAGTCAGGAGGAGCTTGCTTATGAGGCTGACATTCCTATAAGCCAGGTGGGCAGAATAGAACGAGGTGAGATTAATGTGACAATTAGTACTTTATACCTGATAGCCAAAGCTATGAATATGGAATTGAAAGATTTAGTCAATTTTAGATAGATTACAATCACATTATTTTACATTTTATGTGCAAAACACTCCCTAAGATCCATTAAAATAGGAGACAAGTAAGAGTGGATTCCTTTACGCCATAGGTAATTCGGGTGATAAGTTCGATAAGCATTCTTTAATACGGAGTTCGATATTTTGCTTAGTTGCCTAGTCCCAAACTTGGAAATTACAACTGATTCAAATTCTCCAAGAAACTTTCGTATTTCAGAGTCGTAATTAGGGCCGGTAAAAAAGATAAATAAATCTGGCTTTAATATTTTAATTTCCTCTCTTGTAACGTCAAATAGAGTATCCGTTAAACTGTGAGTGGCATATGGATACCCTTTCTCGCACTTACCTACTTTTACTATATTATTCCATATCCAAGAAAATTGAATATTAGGATACTCAGATTTTAAATTTGACTTAAATCGCTTAATTCCATTCCAAAATGAACCACCATATTTAAAGCAATTTCCACTAAGGAAAAAACTTTTATAGCATTCTAGAACCGGCTGGATTTCACCACAAAATACACCCCTATTTATTTCAGAGAGCCAGCTATTAGTCTCCTGCCCAAAGATCATAATCTTCATGTCCGCTTTCTCATAATTGTTGTCTACTTGAATTAGAAGGGGATTAGTAGCTTTGTCCCTATAACCGAGCAGTGAATTTTTCTGCCGAAGTGGTTCAACTAATTTCCCATATGCATTTTTATACAATTGTTTTAGCTGTTGGTTGATCATCATGTTCATTGTTTGACCTTAAATTAATTAACCCTCAATTGCACTGGAGGCAATAGGTAAAATTGATCACTTCAATTGTCATTTAGATAGATATATCCTAAATAATTATATTATTAATTATAAATTAAATCTGATATAAATTAATTTAAAGGTCTGCTCTTAAAATTTAGTGCCCTTAAATGAAATTCAACGAAGACTCAAGAGTTAAAATACCGACCATACTTCATCTTACCAGGCTGGGATACACTTATTTATCTTTGAAAGGTCAGTCGTGGGATCCTTCTACTAACATCTTTACTGATATTTTTCAAAAGGCCATTGCAGAAATCAATCCCGATTTAGACCCTGGCGATATACCTCGATATTATGATGAGCTTTCGCTAGACCTGGAAAATGAAGATCTGGGTAGAGTATTTTATCGTAAGCTCATCGATCGAAACACCCCTCGACTCATTGACTTTGAAAATTTCAATAATAACAGCTTCCATGTTGTCACTGAGTTGCCTTGTATTAAAGATGATGAGGAGTTTAGACCCGACATTAGCATTCTTATTAATGGTATGCCACTGGTCTTTATTGAGGTGAAAAAACCTAATAATCTCGATGGTATTCAGGCTGAACACAAGCGGATTGCACGAAGGTTTGCCAATAAGAAATTTAGAAAGTTCATTAACCTGACACAGCTCATGATCTTCTCCAATAACATGGAGTATGATGATGAAGCACTTCAACCTTTTCAGGGAGCTTTTTATTCCAGTACGGCTTACGGGAAACCGGTCTTTAACTATTTTAGAGAAGATGATACATTTAATCTTGATGAAGTACTAAGTGATCTGGATCCCAAAACTGAAGACTTTGTTTTAAGAGATACCAACTATGTAGGTATCAAAAGCACAGATGAATTTAAAACCAATAAGGATCCTGACACGCCTACGAATCGCATTTGTACTTCTCTATTGCAAAAGGAGAGGTTAGCTTTTATTCTTCAATATGCTATCACTTATGTAGAAGAAGATCTGGGCAAATTGGAAAAGCACATCATGCGCTATCCACAGCTTTTTGCCACGAAAGCGATAGAAAAGAGCCTTAATGAAGGCATCAAGAAAGGAATTATTTGGCACACCCAGGGATCGGGTAAAACTGCCCTCGCTTACTATAACGTGCGCTACCTTACCGATTATTTTCAAAAGCAAAAAGTCATTCCCAAATTCTATTTTATTGTAGATAGGATTGATCTTGCTGAGCAAGCTTCAAGAGAATTCAGGCACAGGGATTTGATTGTGCATGTGATTAATTCTCGAGATCAGTTTGTAAAGGACATTAAGAGTACCACTGTACTGCACAATGCTTCCGGTAGACCTGAAATTACAGTAGTCAACATACAGAAATTTAAAGAAGACAAAGACGTTTTAAGGAATACCGATTACAACGTCAATATACAGAGAGTCTACTTTTTAGATGAAGTGCATAGAAGCTATAATCCAAAAGGAAGTTTTCTGGCCAACCTGAAAGAATCGGATAAGAACGCCATTAAAATTGGTTTGACAGGTACACCACTCATTGGCGATAATCTGAAGTCGAGAGATCTGTTTGGCGATTACATACACAAATACTATTACAACAAATCCATTGCCGATGGCTATACACTACGCCTAATTCGAGAAGAAATTGAAACTAGTTATAAGCTGGCATTGCAGAAGGCATTAGATGAAATTGAGGTACTGAAAGGGGACGCAGATCGTAAATTCATCTATGCCCATCATAAGTTTGTAGAACCCATGCTCGATTATATCATCATGGATTTTGAAAGGGCTAGAATGACTCAGAATGATGCCTCTATTGGCGGCATGGTAATTTGTGATTCATCTGACCAGGCCAAGAAGATGTATGAAATCTTCCAAAGCAATTACGCTGAACAGGAAAGGAATTTGCCTTTGGCTGCTGATGATCCTGTTTCTTATGGAAAGGAAAAAAGAGAAAGCTACCGGGTTAAAAATGCCGCGCTGATTCTACATGACATTGGTACCAAGCAGGAGCGTAAAGACCTCGTGAAGGATTACAAGGCAGGTAAGATCGATTTCTTATTTGTATACAATATGCTATTGACCGGTTTTGATGCCAAACGCTTAAAGAAACTTTATCTGGGTCGTGTGATCAAGGCCCACAACCTATTGCAAGCACTAACACGTGTAAACAGGACATACAAAAACTATCGCTATGGCTATGTTGTAGATTTTGCTGACATTAAAAAAGAGTTTGATAAAACGAATCAGGCCTATTTCAACGAGCTGCAGTCTGAGCTTGGAGATGAGATGGAGAGCTATTCCAAGCTTTTCAAAACGCAGGAAGAGATCAATGAAGAGATACAGGAGATTAAAGAAGTACTCTTCCACTTCGACACTATTAATGCAGAAAACTTCTCCAAACAAATCTCCCAGATTAATGATCGCACTGAGATGTTGAAAATCACTCGTGCTTTGAACAATGCCAAAAGCTTGTACAATCTAATTCGACTATCTGGGAATTATGACCTTTTAGAAAAGCTTGATTTCCAAAAACTCACAGTTCTTTCGCGTGAAGCAAATAATCGCCTTGCCAATATCAACATCAAAGAAACGCTGGAGAAAGGAGATGAAACACGCAATCTGCTGAATGTAGCTTTAGAAGATATCATTTTTTCTTTTGCGAAAATAAGTGAAGAAGAAATGGTATTGGCCGATGAATATAAAGAGCTCTTGAGAAAGACACGAGAAGCTTTAAATGGTAACTTTGACGGTGCAGATCCAGTGTTTATTTCTTTGAAGGAAGAGTTGGAGCGGTTGTTTAAAAAGAAAAATCTCAATGAGATTACGAAAGAGGACATGGAAGAAAATATGAAAGAACTAAATTCTATCCATGCAAGAGCCAAAGAGTTGGAGCGAAAAAATCATTTGCTAAGGGCTAAGTATGCTAATGATGAGAAATATGCTCGTCTGCATAAACGTCTGATGGAAAAAGACCCATTAACTGATAATGATTTGAAACTTTTTGAAGCTTTACAGTCATTGAAGGAAAAGGCAGATGAGCAGGTATTGAATAACGCTAACATGCTCAATAATGAAAGCTATGTGGAAAAAATGATGATGCGTCTTGTAATAGAGGAGCTAAAAAACCACCATAAGCTCGATTTGGATATGAATAGAACAAAGAGAATAAACGCCTTATTGGTGAAGGAATATTTAAATGAATATCGAGGGAGTGCAGCATGAGTACAATAGAATTTGAAAAGAAAACCAAAGAGCTGATAGACGGGCTTAAAAGCGTCTGCGCTAATCACGGTTTGGGAAATGATGGTAACGAGTTTAAAATCATCACCCAGGTATTTTTGTACAAATTTCTTAACGACAAGTTCGTTTATGAAATTAAAAAACTGGACGAAGACATTGCCAAAGCAGAGAATTGGGAGGAAGCGCTTAAGGCGAAAAATGAAGAAGAATACGAGTTTCTGATGGCACAGTTGGATGAAAGCACAGCACGTATTAGCCCAAATCATTTTATTTCTTCACTCTTTGAACGACAGAATGAGGCTGACTTTGCACAGATTTTTGATGACACTTTACTGGACATAGCCAAGGAAAACAGTGACCTGTTTTCGGTATTGACTAACAGCGGAGAAAAGGTGGTGCTTTTCGAAAATATCAGCAAATATGTAACGGATAATCGCAATGAATTTTGCCGGGCGATTGTAAATAAACTTACCAACTTTAGCTTTGAGCACATTTTTCATGAGAAGTTTGACTTCTATGCCACCATCTTTGAGTACCTGATCAAAGACTATAACACCAACAGTGGGGGTAAGTATGCCGAGTACTTCACACCTCATGCGGTAGCCAAGATCATGGCCAGGTGTTTGGTGCAGGAAGATGTGAGCAATGTAAAATGTTATGATCCTTCTGCGGGTTCGGGATCCCTATTAATGAATTTGGCTCACCAGATTGGCCCGGACAGATGCACCATTTACTCACAGGATATTTCGCAGAAATCTTCTAACCTTTTGCGACTCAACCTGATTCTTAATGATCTCGTACATTCTATTCCCAACATTGTGCAGGGTAATACAATATCAAACCCTTATCATTTAAGTAGAGGTAATGAGACTTTTGATTACATCGTTTCCAATCCGCCTTTTAAGCTGGATTTTTCTGATTACAGGGACGACCTGGATATAGATGCCAATAACGAACGCTTCTTTGCCGGTATACCCAATGTGCCTAAAAAGAAAAAAGAGTCGATGGCAATCTACTTACTTTTCATCCAGCATATTATGCATTCACTAAACACAAAGGGCAAAGCCGCTATTGTAGTGCCTACAGGCTTCATCACGGCACAAAGTGGGATAGACAAGAAAATACGAGAGAAGTTGGTGAAAGAAAAGATGCTTGCCGGGGTCGTGAGCATGCCAAGTAATATTTTTGCTTCTACAGGTACCAATGTTTCTATCTTGTTTATTGATAAAGAGAATAAAGAAGAAGTAGTATTGGTCGATGCCTCCGGATTGGGCGAGAAAATAAAAGTGGATGATAAGAATCAGCGGACAGTGCTATCAACCGAGGAAGAAGACAGAATAATTGAGACCTTTAACAAGAAGGAGCCAGTGGATGACTTCTCTGTGGTGGTAAGCTATGACGAGATTGAAGCAAAGAACTACTCACTAAGTGCGGGACAATATTTTGAGGTGAAGATTGAATACGTTGATATCACTGAGGACGAATTTTTACAA
>NZ_SMMD01000356.1 GCF_009711475.1 Fulvivirga aurantia | reverse complement strand
TTTTACTTTTTGCTTCTTATGACGATATGCGACACATAGATGTCAACTACGATTTATTCCTAAACTTTAAAGTCAACAAGTTTATTAGTACCAATTTTGGTGTACAAGCTATCTATGATCACGATATCGATATTGAAGACGAAGACGGAGATGTAGGGCCACGGCTGCAGCTGAGAAATACACTCAATGTAGGTGTTACCTTCAATTTCGGAGATCAACTAGAAGAATAGCAATTTAGAAATCAGGATCTAAACCGAGCCTATCCCTAAGCTGATTGAGGATAGGCTTTTTTTCTGCCAGATGATCAAATTTTTCCTTGTTTGTATAAATCATCTTAGTTTCTTCGGCTTCTAACAGATGGGTTACAAGTTTTACTTTTCCATTGTTAAGCCTTGTTTTAAGAAACTGTACCAAATCAGAGCGAAACTTATCGAGAATCACCTCTTTTACAGAATTGGTAAGAGGTAGCTTTATTATAAAACCATCTTCTAAATCAATATTCTGATTAAGCACCATATACTCAGAATCCTTACCTTCGGCTTTTTTCTGATTGGCAAACTCGTCCCAGTAACGCTTTACATCTTCAAATGTAAAAGGATCCTCACCAAAGGTTTCTTCCGGCTCTGGTTGTGCGTTTTCTTCCTCTTCTTTTTTATTGAGAATATCTGTGACATTAGGAAGACGCATGGTCGACTTCAGCTTAGAAGACGATAGCTTTTCCATTCTCTTGGGAGGTGGTGGTTTTACGGGTGTAGTTTGCTCGGTATTGGGCTTGCTATCAGCTTCGTCCTTTCCTGCATCACTATTTGGGGTAGGAGAAGTTTTTTTCTCAGCAGCTGAAGATGGCTGAGTCTCCTCTTTATTTACATCACTTTTTTTTTTAGGCCTTCATCTTGAGATAAAGAAGCCAAACTGATTGCTGCCTTAAGGTTAGACAGTTTCATCAAAGTAAGCTCAACGTGCAATCGTTGGTTTTTACTCGCCTTATAGTTGAGGTCACAATGGCTAATGATATTTAAGGCTGATAGTAGAAAAGACAATGAAGACTTGTTGGCCTGTTCGGTATATTTCTCTTTAGCCACTTCTGGTACTTCCAGCAAGGCAACTGTAGCGTTGTCTTTACAAACCATAAGGTTTCTAATATGCTCAGCCAGGCCAATTATGAAATTGTGCCCATCAAACCCTTGCTTTAAGATTTCATCAAATATAAGTAATGAGTTGGCGATGTCTTCATCCAGAAGATGGTCTACCACTCTGAAATAATACTCATAGTCGAGTATGTGAAGGTTATCTATCGTTGATTGGTATGTTACATTACGATCAGACGAAAATGTAACGATAAGGTCAAAAATAGAAAGTGCATCTCTCAGTGCGCCATCAGCTTTTTGAGAAATAAGGTGAAGCGCTGACTCTTCCGCTTTAATATTCTCTTTCTCGGCAATAAATTTTAAATGATCTGCAATATCAGAAATTTGAATTCTATTGAAATCAAATATTTGACAACGAGAAAGGATGGTAGGGATCACCTTATGCTTTTCAGTGGTTGCTAAAATGAAAATCGCATAGGGAGGTGGCTCCTCCAATGTTTTAAGAAAAGCATTAAAGGCGGCATTAGAAAGCATGTGAACCTCATCTATGATATACACCTTGTACTTACCGTATTGCGGTGGGTAACGTACCTGATCGATAAGGTTTCTAATATCATCTACTGAGTTGTTTGAGGCTGCATCGAGCTCGAAGATATTTAATGAGTTGCCTTCGCTACTCTCATCAAAATCATTGATCATGCGAGCTAAAATACGCGCACAAGTGGTTTTACCCACACCTCTAGGACCACAAAAAAGCAGCGCCTGGGCGAGTTGGTTGTTATCGATCGCATTTTGCAGCGTGGTAGTGATGTGCTGCTGCCCTACTACTTCTTCAAAGCCCTTAGGTCTATACTTACGTGCCGATACAACAAAC
>NZ_SMMD01000375.1 GCF_009711475.1 Fulvivirga aurantia | reverse complement strand
TAATCTTCTCGAAACGAAAAACTCCACAGTACTCGCCATTAGTGAAGCTATATCCCTCTTCAGTTATTTTAAGTTTCAATTCATAGGAACCTTCTATAAGAGCATAGTTTACTTCTTTATTATGAGGATTTTTCAGTGATGTAATACTAGGGAGTATCGTGCGTATCATTCTTAAATATTGTCCAAATCACTATTTAATAAAATACCCAACCTTGGGTATTTTTGCTTTTCCCCATACTTGTTATATAATGTCCTGCGTTATGTTACTTAGCTTGGGATTCAGCGTTGCATTAATAGTTTGAGTCAAGGCCCCTTTTATTCCTCTTTTAGATTCTCTTTCTTATTTCTTAGCATTGTATAGGCACTCTTTTGGCGTTTTCAGAAAGGGGGGAGGAGTAGGAGAAGTGGCAAATGTGTGCGGTTGTTGAATGATTCTTTATTGATTTGAGTTATATTTGCTATATGGCAAGCACAAGCGAAATTAGAAATAGACTCATAGATAGACTGATGGCGATTAGCAATTCAGATTATCTAAAAGCCCTGGAAAAAATGATTGATTCCTCAAATATCCAGGAAAAATTAATTGCCCTGACGGAAGAACAAAAGCTCATGTTAACCATGAGTGATGAGGATATTAAGACCGGCAGAATTATTGATCAAGAGGCTCTCAATAAGCAAGAACTTGAATGGCTAAAAGAAAAGCCCGCCTGACCGGCCGGCAGGTAGTTTGGACTCAAACAGCCGCCAGTCAACGAAGAAGCATTTTAGAATACTGGATTAATCGCAACAAATCAAATAACTATTCCATTAAAATACTGCGTCTCAGTAATGATAAGACTAAAGTAATTGCTCAAAATCCAAAATTATTTAGACTGGCAGATTTCCCTGATACACACATGGCTGCTATGGGCCATTTCAGTATTTTCTATAAATTCAATGCTAAAGAAGTCATTATAACTGCTTTTTGGGACAACCGTCAAGATCCTAAAAAGCTACTTAAAGAACTTTACAAGTCTAAATAGCAATATGAAAAGATTTTCAATCGTTCATAGATAGCTATTTAGTATAATGCGGATTATGTAACTGGTGATAGCCTGTTATATAATTTATATTATGTTAAATACAATATTTAGAAACCTACTCATCCTATATTATCACTCCTCTATTCCATACAGATTACCTGAGCCTCTGGTCTGGTGGCGGCTCCTTGTAAGCGAAGGTCTTGCTTAGGCCGCGTAAAAAGATGAGTAGAAAAATTGAGCCCACGATGATGAACCCAATTCGGTAAGCTGACAGCTCATTTTTCAAATGAAACATAAAAGTGTTTTCGTATACAATCGAATAATCATATAAGTCGTCACGATTTACCTGTATGTTCAGTGCTGTGTTGTTTGGTAGTAAAGCCTGCGTTGTATCATTATTGTCGTAATACCTGTCACGCATTCTTTCATGATAAGCAGTGTCCACTATGATTTGTCCGTCTACAGAATATTCCAATATTGGTATCACATACCAGTAACTACTGTCCTGCTCGTCTCTAAATTGTAAAGTTTCTACAACATAAGCTGTGGTGTTGATATAGTCGCTGTCCTTGTCCTCATCTTGCATATAAGGAACTATTGAGTAATATAGCATACTGATACCCAGCAAGCCAACGATACATAAGACGATGAAGCCACAACCTATTTTCATATATACAATATAGTAAAATTGAGCATACACCCGTTGCCCTATCTCCTGTTTGCTGGAGCATAAAATAAAAAAAGTCTCTACAGCTAGTGGCTATAGAGACTTCAGTCAGTTTTAATTGTTATGCTTTCCTTATTATCCTTTTGCTTTTACAGGGACATCATGTAGTCTGCTTTTGTCAGAGCTTTTCATCACAGCTTTTTGTGCCGAGGCGTTTTTGTGCATTCTCTTTATGGCCTTTTTGTTGGTTTTAGCACTCTCCTTTTTAGTTTCTATTTTTGCATTATACGCTTCCACGGTAGCCTTATTCATGTCCGCTTTTTTCTTTTCAGAAACCAGCCTTAATTTATAGGCGAGATTATTGAAAGTCATTCTCACATCTTTCACCGGCCTGTCAAAGCTTCTCACTATTTTATTTCTTGACTCCTCTCCGCTTCTGGGTG
>NZ_SMMD01000358.1 GCF_009711475.1 Fulvivirga aurantia | reverse complement strand
TTTTTGTAGTTTATCCTGTAATTCGATTTTTAAGGTCTGCGAGTTGTCCTTTAGTTCACAACCTACCACTGTTATCAGGAATAATAGAGCTGAAGACACTTTTTTAAAGATCATAATTCTGGTCAAATGGTGAACTTGATAATTAGACACTTATGGAAAGTAACATCCGAGTATAAACTATGACCTATACTTAGCATATACCCAAAAGACTAAAATATGCAATTTTATTATTTATAGGTAAAAATAATCTACTAATAATTAAATTTCAACTCCTAATACTTTGCAGCTTTCTCACCCGGCAAGCTGCCATTGATAAACTCTCTCAGGTGGTCGTTGGCTTTTTTGAGGTCTTCGCTGCGCAGGTACATCATATGGCCGCTGCGGTAGCCTTCAAATTGCATACGGTCTTTCATTTTGCCACTTGGGTCAATTTGCCACATGGTGTATTTGGCCTGAAAGTAATTGGTGGCCCCGTCATAGTAACCCGACTGCACCAATACCTTGAGGTAGGGGTTTTGTGCCATCGCTAAACGCAGCTCTTCGCGGGTGTTGTTATCGTCATTGTTCCACGGGCGCACAGGGCCAAACATGTTGTATTTCAGGTCGGTCTTGAGGTTGAGGTGCTCACGCATATAGAAGTTGATGGCGGGAGTGAAAGAGTGTAACCAGGAGTCAAGCTCAGCGCTGTAATCAGGGCTGGTGCCCACTTCCTGTCCATCGATACCGAGGTAGCGCGAGTCGAGGCGGCCGAGTGTCTGGCCGGTTTTGTCGCGTAGCAGCTCCTTCCAGAAGAAGTTAGCCGGCACATTGAGGTTGTGCTGCAAAATTGATTTTTTAGAAAGCCCGGAGTAATACGCCATTTTTTCAGCGACAGCTTCGCGCTCTTCGGCACTTATAAATCCACCTTTGGCAATAGCCGGCATCACAGTGTTGATGGTGTACGCTTCAACTTCAGGCAAGACGTCCAGCAGATCTTTGGCCTGCAACTCGGCCGGTAGCACCTTATGGTGCCAGGCGGCAGCAGCAAAATAGGGGAGTTCTAACCCGTTGGCCACCGGTCGGTCAGAACTGTAAATTTTATAATCGGCAGGGGAGACCATGATCACCCCGTTGAGGTACATCCACTGACGGTTTTGCAAGGCATGCGCCAAACCTGCTACCCGCGTACCGCCATAGCTTTCGCCAATGATGTACTTGGGTGATGTCCATCTGTTGTTTCTTGAAACGAACGTATTGAGCCATTCCGCCAGGTATTTGATGTCGGCATTGATACCGAAAAAATGCTCACGGTCCACCTCATCGCCCGTCATCGGTATGGTACGCGAGTAGCCCGTGTTGGCAGGGTTTACGTATAGAATGTCGGCCACATCGAGAACGGAGTGTGGGTTGTCTTTGATGCCATACGGCTGAATAGGGTAGCCCTCATCGTCAATGCGCAGCACTTTAGGCCCGGTGTAGGCCACATGCATCCATACAGAAGCAGAGCCGGGGCCGCCATTGAATGAGATTAGCAAAGGCCGCTTACCCATATCTGTCTCACCGGATTTCTTGTAATAGGTATAATGCAGAGAGGCGATCGGCTTGCCGCTATTGTCCCACACAGGTTGAAAACCCGTGGTCGCAGTGTAGCTGATCCGCGACCCGTTGATGGTGGCCGAGTGAGAAGTTACTACGGTGGTATCAGTCGGTACTTTTAGCGACTGTCCGGTTGCATTAAATGCAAAAGCGGTTAAGAGTGCGGGTAGAAAGAGGCGATATTTCATGAGATGCTGGTTAATACAGTTAAATAATGATTGATATTAACCACTGGTTGTGAGAAATGCAGGTTGTTTTTTGTGAAAGGTAAAATGATTTTTCGGGGTTTGGAAGATGTTAGATAATAGAGAACATGGTTCCTCTGGATTACTGGTAGGGCGAACGTCATGCTGAGCGATAGCGAAGCATCTCTAACACTCGTGTCATCCCGACCTTGTGGAGGGATCTTTTA
>NZ_SMMD01000141.1 GCF_009711475.1 Fulvivirga aurantia | reverse complement strand
TGAAAAGTTTAAGATTAGCAATTCAAATATTGTTTGTAGTGGTAGTAGCCGCAGCGTGTAAAGATGAACGCTCCGAGCTAGGAGATAAGTATTTCAAAAATGGTCAGTATGAGAAGGCAATTGACGCTTATACTGAATATTTAAGGTTGGAGCCGACTCACATCAAATCTCTTTACAACAGAGGTCGGGCTTACGAAGAGGTAGGAAAGCACGAAGAGGCTTTGGCAGACTTCAATAAGGTGTTAAAAGAAGATCCTCAAAATGCGAACGCATTAATTAGTTTGACGTCAGACTTCTATTACAGGCTGCAAGATTATGAGAACACCATTTTCTATGCAGAAAAAGTACTTAAAGTAGATGAGAGCGCGACTGCACATACGCTTAAGGGTAAAGCGCAGCAGAAGTTGGGCAACCTCAAAGAAGCTCTTTCTGCTTATAATGCAGCATTGAGCGTAGATAAAGAGTATGTTGAAGCCTATATATCCAGAGGTTCACTTCGTGTTTACCTCAAGCAGAGAAGTAAAGCGTGTAACGATTTTAGACTTGCAGAGTCACTTGGCGCAAGTAATGCAAAAGACCTGCTAAATAAATACTGCAGGTAATTTTTATTGGTAAAACGAATACGGTTTAATCGTAAAAAGGGCCGTCTCAAAAAGCTTGTAAAACCGTCACTCAGAGACATAACTTTTTTCA
>NZ_SMMD01000927.1 GCF_009711475.1 Fulvivirga aurantia | reverse complement strand
GGCAAAATTAAAGTATTGAGTACATCCTCAAAGTGATGGCTTATTTTTATTTTTGAGCTTTTGGTAAGAAATAATTTAGATCATGAAAATAAGAACAGGGTTAGGCTATGATGTACATCAGCTTAAAGAGGGCTCAGACTTTTGGCTGGGAGGTATAAAAGTCGAACATGAGAAAGGTGCAGTAGGGCACTCAGATGCAGATGTGCTCATTCATGTAATTTGTGACGCCCTGTTGGGAGCTGCCAACATGAGAGATATTGGCTATCACTTTTCTGATAAAGATCCTCAATATAAGGGTATAGACAGCAAAATTCTGTTGAAGGATGTAATGAAACTTTTGCGTGAAGCTGGTTGGGAAGTTGGGAACATAGACACTACAATTTGCCTACAGCGACCAAAAGTAAACCCTCATATACCGGCCATGAAAGCCTGTCTGGCAGAAGTAATGTCGATAGAAGAAGAGGATTTATCTATAAAGGCCACCACTACCGAGCAGCTTGGCTTTGTAGGTAAAGAGGAGGGTGTCGCAGCTTTTGCAACAGTGTTGATAGAAAAAAGATGAGCGAACGAAAGCTCCATATCATAAAAACAGAAGACGGCAGCAATTCTTTGTATGTACCTGAGTTGAAAGAAACCTACCATTCTTTTCATGGAGCAGTACAAGAATCAAGGCACGTGTTTATTGAGCACGGATTGACATTCTTTAATAGTTGTACTAGAAAAGAGCCGATAAAAATTTTAGAGGTTGGCTTGGGTACAGGACTCAATGCGCTCTTAGTTACCGAGTGGGCTTATAAAGCCAGATTAAATGTCGAAATGACCTCTTTAGAAGCCTACCCAGTTGCAGTCGAGATGGCTTTGAGTCTAAATCATGCCGATTACATCAAGGTAGACTCTGCTAATGAATGGTTTGCTCAAATACACAAATCACCTTGGGGCAAGCTAGAAAATATAAGCGACCACTTTAAACTGCAAAAAATTGAGTCAAAGCTCGAAGAGGTAGCTTTAAAAAACGACTTTGATGTCGTGTTTTTTGATGCCTTCGCACCTAACAAGCAATCGGAATTATGGGAGCTGCCAATTTTGAAGAAAACCTATGAAGCATTATGTAAGTCTGGGGTATTTGTAACTTACTGTGCGAAAGGCCAGCTTAAGCGAGATCTAAAATCTTTAGGCTTCGAAGTAGAAACACTTGTAGGACCTCCGGGTAAGAAGGAGATGGTACGTGGGGTGAAGGCCTAGAATCTGATCTTCAACATATTTCACATCTGGTTGTTAGACATTTACAAAAAGTAACTCAAACAGCGCAGTTACGTAAACAATCACGGCAAATTATAGATTAGACAATAATTTGTATCTTATAATCGATTGACAAAATCAAAAATAAGACCATGACTAAGGAAACCTTAAAGAAATCTCTACATGAGGCATGTTTAGATTTTGTAAATAATAGAATTAAAAATGCTGAAGAAGCTATAGTATCTGCTCAGGAATCAGCCAACGAAGAAACAAAAAGTTCTTCCGGAGACAAATTTGAGACAGGAAGGGCAATGATGCAGCGCGAGGTAGAAAACCTCTCTGTGCAATTGACTGAGGCTAGAAAGTTAGAAGAAATTCTAATTAATATGAACCCTACAATAAATCATGACTCTGTATCTAAAGGGGCTGTAGTAAAGACTACTATGGGTAACTATTATATATCAGTAAGTGCTGGTAAAATTTCTTTAGACGAGGGAGATTTCTTTGCAATTACTCCTGCATCACCCATCGGTCAAGCCATGAGTGGAATGAAAGAAGGAGACAGCTTTGAGTGGAACAGTAAAAAAATAACCATCAAAGAGATTAGCTGATAAGATATCTGCATGCTGCTTTTTCTGGACCTTATCTTGTTTGCCCTTCATATTGCAGTAATAGGATTTAATTTATTTGGATGGATTCCCAGAAGGTGGAGGCGTGCTCATTTAGTTGTAGTCGCTCTTACACTTTTCTCCTGGATAATATTGGGATTCTGGTATGGCTTCGGTTATTGTTTTCTCACAGATATAGAATGGGATATAAAAAGAGAGCTCGGGGAAACCAACCTGCCCGGATCATTTATCACTTACCTTACCAATAACATATTAGGTATGAGTTTGTCCTCAAAAACAGTGGATATCATAACGGTTGGAGCATATGTGCCGGCTGTGCTAGTATCGCTATATCTTAATTTTAAACCTAAACGAAAGTAGCAGATTGAGCTACAGCTTCGGCAGCAATTCGGCCGGACTTCATAGCTGCATTTAAGGAGCCATTAAGCAGGTAGTCACCAGCTAGAAATATATTATCATTGAGTCTTACCTCAGTGCTTTCCATTTTGTTTTTTACATCATCAACAACCGGAAGGGCTTTAGACACCTTAAATTTTTCTAATAGAGTAAAGTTACTTTCAGGCAAATCACTGATTAATGACAGTTCGCCCTGCACCTGATCTATAAGGTCATCATCTAACCTGGATTTATTTACAGATACCGATATAACTTTTTCCTTTGAGTCGTTATGATTTGTAATGGCAGATACCTCGTGAAAATTGTTGATGGCGATATTCATACTTGGTACAAGGCCTATGGTGGGCTTATTGATAATGCCTTTTTTACTTTTAAAGTATAGGTTGATCACCGATCTATAACTTGGTTCACCATCAAGGTTGTTGATCAGCGGTTCCGGCTGAGTGGCGACTACTATATTATCTGCTTTCAGTTGCTCACCATTGCTTAAATGGACTGTAGTGTCAATGGTTTTTACTGGTGAATTGAATTTAAAGGTGGTGTTTTTTAACAGTCCCTTAAGCTGTTTTGGAATTTCCTCAATTCCTTTTTCAGGAATGGCTGCCTGGCCCTCGGCAAACATTTTAAAGACGAACTCAAACATCCTGCACGATGTATTTAGCTCATTTTCCAGATAAATTCCGCCAAAAAACGGTGAGAAAAACTGATCGATGATATCGTCTGAGAAATGCTTCTTTTTTAGGTAACTGAGTGTTGTTTTATCCTTACTCTTAAAGATATCTTCAATAGACTTCTGTTTAAGATGTAAGGCTAACTGTGCTATTTTGAGTTTGTCACCAATGGTGCCTACGGGTGAGGTAAGCATTTTAAAAATTTGCGAAGGCTCACGCAATGGATCAGAAAGTGGGCGTACTTTGCTTTTGTCATATACAATCGCCCCCGAATTGAAGTATTTCAAATTCAGAGAATCATAGTCAAGGTAATGTTTGGCTTCAGGGTATTCGGTTAGTAAAACCTGAAAGCCGTGATCTAGCGGACAGCCGTCAATGGTAGTGGTTTTTACCCGACCACCTACACGGTCACTCGCTTCGATGATAAGCGGCCTGTAATTTCTTTTTTCCAGCTCATAGGCGCAAACTAAACCAGCTACCCCGGCACCAACTATAATTACATCATGATTTGAGTTATTCTCTGCCATCAATTATGAAACAGAGTAAACAGGGTTCTGTTTTTCAATTTTCACTGAAACTTGTATACTTTATGCGGAGTAATGCAAAAATCTAACTCAACATCGTGCTCATTAGAATAAGGGATGAGATCGAGTGGAGGAGAAAGGCTTACACCTACTTTAGTAGCATGAGGGATTTTTTTTAAAAAACGGTCGTAATAACCCTTTCCATAACCGATCCGATGGCCGACCTTATCAAAAGCTATAAGAGGTACCAGTACGATATCAATTTTTGAAATATCTGCCAGTGTACCCTGCACAGGTTGGGGGATGCCCCATTTGTTAGTCTCTACACGTAGGTCATCATCTACAATGTAATGCTCAAGCTGGCCATCTTTCAATGTTTTACTGGTTACAACAGTGAGTGCTTCATTCACATCAGTGGCTTTCGCTACAATTAAGTGTGTATTAACCTCCTTTTTCTCAACCATAGACAGAAAAGTATGGATACACTTGTATTGAGAAAAATCAAAGTGTGCGAGGGTTTGCTTTAGAATATTGATATTTCTAGTCTCTAGCTCATCATCGCTCAATGTGAGCCTCTTTTCTAAATAAACCTTCCTGAGTACGTTTTTATCAACCATCTATGAGCACATTAAACCGGAAATCAAACGGCTCAAAGTAATCTATTAATTGATCAACAAAAGAAGGGTTAGCCATAAAAAAGTTAAGAAAATTGTCTGTGCGTTCTTGTAGGGTGCCGTTGGGCAACAAGTTTTCTAATATATCTTCAACTTGGCGCATACGGTCTGCTTGATTCTTTTTCTCTGCCCGAATAAACTTTTTTTGAATGGCATCTAACCGGTTGGCGGTAATAGTCTGTTGTGCCTCAACATGCGGAGCGAGTGTAGGGTCGATATTGGCGGCCATGGCTTTTACCTTTTCAAATAAATCAAGAATGCCGTCACGCTGCCCGTTGAGATGAATATCATGCTGAGCATTTGCCAGGGCTAGATTTTTGAGTAGCTCATGCTTTGGAGTGAAGACATCTAAAGTTGTTAATTCTGCCTTATCCATCTTTCTTTTGACATGCCCGGGGATCACCAAAGCGAAGTTTCTTGGCATTAAAATAGGGAAAGGCACTTTGTAGTGGTCAAAAACAGTTTTTAGTTGGAACCAATAAGCCAACTCACCTGGGCCTCCAAAATATGCCAGGTTCGGTAAAATCACTTCCTGATACAGAGGTCTTAAAATTACATTTGGGCTGAATCGCTCGGGGTGTTCTTCAAATTCTTTCTTCAGACCCTCCTCTGTAAAGCTGATATCGGAATCGAGTACCTGATATTCATTATTTTCTTTTACTAAGCGACTTCTAAGACCATCTTTCAAGTAGAAAAAATTGATTTCCCGAGGGTAAACTTGTGTTTTATAACCAGCTTCATCAAGTATTTTAGACTGCTCATTGACCAAACTATTTGCCGTGTTGTTGGTGCAATCGTCTAAAATTACTTCTGAGAAAATTTTCTTAAGCTCACTATCATCTGCATCTAACACCACTAAGCCGTGTTTGCCAAAAAGATGGTTTACATAATCTCGTACAGCATCGGCAAGGGAGTCATTTTTTAAATACGCCTTTTTGAAAAAATCAGGTATACCGGGTGTTTCTTCAATAATAGTTTTGAGCTCTTTTGGATCAAATCTACCAACGGCACCAGTTTGACTGGTTTTCCATTTTATCTTCTTGCCATTGAGCCTGAAATAGCTGATTTCCTCAAAATCATGATCTTCAGAAGCCATCCAATAAACAGGCACGAAATTATAGTCTGGGTAAGCTTCTTTTAAGGCCTTACAAGTATTGATGACAGAAACTATCTTGTAAATAAAATAAAGAGGCCCTGTAAAGATATTGAGCTGATGCCCGGTGGTGATGGTAAAAGTTCTGGAATCTTTAAGCAGCTCAATATTAGTGCTTACTCGATCGTCAACTTCATTTAGCTTTTCGTATTGGCTTGTCAGAACCTGACAGAGAATTTTTCTATGCTCTGCAGATAGTTTCTTTTCCTGAAGCTGCTTTTTAAAGCTTTCTGCCTTTGGGGGCTTGTCATAAAAAGGTTGTAGCCGACTCTCTCCATTGATGTAATCAGTGAATATTGTTGAGAATTGATTGGTTTTATCAAAAGCAACCTTTTCTATGACCATATTGTATGTTTTTTTAAGCTTTTACTACCTCTCCATACAAATCAAACTCAGTGGCGTCTGTGATCCTGGCATTTACAAAATCCCCAATTCTAAGATGGTTGTCTTTTGATTCTATAATTACTTCGTTATCTACTTCTGGTGAGTCAAACTCCGTTCTGCCAATGTACTTGCCCGACTCTTGTCTGTCGATAAGCACTTTAAATTCTTTGCCTATTCTCTCCTGATTGATTTCGTATGAAATGTTTTCTTGTAGTTCCATAACGGCATTGGCTCGCTGTTGTTTCACTTCTTCAGGCACATCATCTTCAAAATTATGTGCGTGAGTGTTTTCTTCGTGAGAATAGGTGAAAATGCCTAATCTTTCGAAGCGAGAACGCTCAACAAACCCATACATTTCCTCAAAGTCTTCCTGCGTTTCTGTTGGGTATCCAGCAATAAGAGTTGTTCTTAAAGCGATGCCAGGTACTTTTTCTCTGATCGTTTGTATCAGTTCTTCTTGTTTTTCGCGAGAAGTTCCTCTTCGCATATGCTTCAACACGCGAGTAGAGCCATGTTGTAATGGCATATCTAGGTAGTTGCAAATGTTATCTCTCTCAGCCATCACATCCAGAATATCTAAAGGGAAACCTGTTGGGAAAGCATAGTGCAGACGTATCCAATCTATACCCTCTACATCAGATAGGTGCTTAAGTAGCTCAGCCAGGTTACGCTTACCATAAATATCTAAACCATAGTAGGTAGAGTCCTGGGCAATAAGTAGAAGCTCTTTGGTGCCATTTTTGGCTAAATTTTTAGCTTCTAACACGAGTTGTTCTATAGATTTTGATACATGCTTGCCTCGCATTAATGGTATAGCGCAAAACGAACAAGGTCTGTCGCATCCCTCTGCTATTTTCATGTAAGCATAGTGGTTAGATGTAGTCAGAATTCGTTCTCCGACCAACTCTTGCTTATAATCAGCTTTAAATTTTTTAAGAAGAAGCGGTAACTCCATAGTGCCAAAAAAGCTATCGACTTGAGGAATTTCCTGCTCAAGATCATCTTTGTATCGTTGTGAAAGACAACCGGTTACATAAAGCTTATCTATTACCCCTTCCTCTTTAGCGTCAGCATATCTCAAGATGGTGTCGATAGATTCCTGCTTGGCATTATCGATAAAGCCACATGTGTTTACGATAATCACGTTGGCATCATCTTTTTTAGATTCATGCACAGCATCAATCTTGTTGCCTTTGAGCTGGGTGAGCATCACCTCAGAATCTACGAGGTTTTTAGAGCAACCTAGTGTTACAATATTTACTTTGTCTTTTCTTCTTCCCTTAGTTTTCACGCTTTTCTCCTTCTTGTTATGATATCGCCATGCTATTATCTAAGTCTTCATGCTTAGATGTAAATTCAAATAACGTAACACCGACTTCGTTTAAATAGTCCGCAAAATTAAGAAAAATAAATTTGCTTCTTGGTTGAGCACTCAATAGTTATATTTGTGGCTTGCAAATGAAATTAAATCATATCACTCTGTTTATCACGCTTTTACTTGTAGGTACTCTAGCCTGCGAGGAGCCAGACTGTGTAAGCGAACTTAGCAGTACCATCAATATTTCGCTTTATAAGCTAGAGAAAAACGAACTTGATACTGTTTTTCTTAATGAGCTAAAGGCTATAGGCATAGACACTGCTTTACTTAGTGACGTGCCAGATGTTTCAGGATTCGCTCTCCCAGCTGATCCTAATGCTAATGAAGTGACATTTGTTTTTGATACAAGAGAATATGGAATTGATACACTAACTCTTGCTTATTCAACAGGCGGAAGATTTATTTCAGAAGATTGTGGTGTGGAGCTTCTATATTCTGATTTGAAGGCCGTAAGGAGTGATTTTGATTCGATAAGCGTAATTAATACTATTTTAGCTGATGTAGTTAATGAGGATATTAGGGTATATAATAACGACTAGTTTACTATTCATCTCATGCTTTGCCTCAGCGCAGAGTGATATAGTACCTGATACAATTCAGGGCAAATATATACCCACCGGTATAAGGGTAGGAGTAGATCTTATCAGTCCAACTCAGGCAATCATTAACGATGGGTTTAAAGGATTTACGGGAGGGGAAAATCGAGAATTGCACCTATCTGCAGATGTAGATTTTTATCGATACTTCTTAAATTTTGAGTTTGGCAAGTTAGATAGGGAGTGGAGGAGTGATAACGGCATTTATACAAATAGTGGTACATTTTACAAGATAGGTCCTGATGTGAATTTCTTGCACAGGGATCCTGATGGAAGTACCTTATTTTTCGGCTTGAGGTATGCTTTTGCCAACTTTTCAGATCAAATGACATACAATATCAACGACCCCATTTGGGGTGTAGGTAGTGGCGA
Source organism: Fulvivirga aurantia (assembly GCF_009711475.1). Lineage (GTDB taxonomy): Bacteria > Bacteroidota > Bacteroidia > Cytophagales > Cyclobacteriaceae > Fulvivirga > Fulvivirga aurantia. The sequence continues at coordinate 11,920 of NZ_SMMD01000927.1, read as the reverse complement.
TGTGCACAATGGATCACTTTCTTCTAATTGGTTTGAAGTAACTACGGGCTTAAAAGTAAAGATTACACGTATTTTATGGCTTGGTTATACAGGCCGATTCAAATTTGCTTCAGATACATTCGAAGGCAATAATTTAATCCCTCATTGGGTGCCCGGCTACGGCCGCGCAGATGAAACATCTGCCTGGGGGTTGGACTACTGGTTGATAATAAAAATACCCTTCAAAAAAGACAAATAGTGTGCGTTAATTTGAATAGCATTTTTTGTGGATGTTATAAAATTTAACTTACTTGTGCGGTCTTTACCGTATATAACACTATGATTACCAAAAAGCTACCTCTCTTTCTTCTTGCAGTTACTGCGATGTCAGTATCAGTTGCACAAACTACTTATTATAGTAGAAACGCTGCCACTGCTCCCCGAAATTGGGACGAAGCAGACTCATGGACACTCAATGCAGACGGCTCAGGTGCCGCTGCTGCGATTCCCGGTAGAAATGATAATATCGTTATTTTAAATGGCCATACAATAGTCGTAAATAATATGGCTGACAACGGCTCGACCGCCACTAGTGCCAATGCCTTGGGTTTAGCCAACGTAGGAACTTTCAATGGTTCAGGAAGTGCAAACTTCTATCAAGTTGGTAACATAACAATAAATAGCGGAGGCACACTTACCTCTAATCAAAGGATGATGCTTGCAGGTTCGGTTTTAGTTCATGGGACTTTGGAAACTACTTCGGCAGGTGACGATCTGATTATTTTAGGAAGGCTAGAGGTTAGTAGTTCAGCTACTTTGAGCCTTACAGATGATTTTGTACTTACAGGCAATAGTGAAACATTACTTTTTAATACAACTTCAACAGGCGATGATATTTATATAGACCATACTGATGCCGAGCTGTGTGGTTCAGGTATAGTTGATATAGGGGATGCGATTCAATATCTCAATGGTGCTACCAGTGATCAAATATGTGGTGATATTACTATTACAGGATGTGGCACTTGTCCTTTAAATGGCACAGGCAATAATGGCATTTCAACGGATCAAAAATTAATCAAGGCTGGTTCAGTTTGGAGATATTTAGATGATGGAAGCAATCAGGGTACCGCCTGGAGAGGGACTTCATTTGATGATTCAAGCTGGGCGTCAGATCAGGCACAACTTGGGTATGGAGATGGAGACGAAACCACTGTAGTAGGCTTTGGGCCAGATGCGAATAATAAGTATCAAACCACTTATTTTAGAAAATCATTTTATGTACCTGATCCGAATGACTATAGCACTGTTCTCCTAAGGTTGCTACGCGATGATGGGGCCGTGGTCTACATCAACGGTGTGGAGGTTGACCGACAAAATATGGCAGCAGGTACTGTTACCTATACTACATTTGCTAATGCGACAGTTTCAGGATCGGGAGAAGATACATTCATCGAAACTACATTAGCTTCCTCTGTCTTAACTGCGGGCACTAATCATGTAGCTGTAGAAATACACCAACGTAACTTATCAAGCTCAGATATCAGTTTTGATCTTGAATTGATTGGCCAATTTGGTAATGCTTTGGTTTCTAAACAGTCGACATGGAATTACTTAGATGATGGCTCAAACCAGGGTACGGCCTGGAGAAACCCCTCTTTTAATGATTCCGGTTGGGCGTCAGGTGCTGGGGTTTTGGGTTATGGTGATAGCCAATCTACAGTTGTAAGTTTCGGAGGTGATGCAAATAATAAACACGAAACCACTTATTTCCGACACAGTTTTACCGTTCCTGATGCAAGTATATACTCTTCGCTTACAATAAATTTATTGAGAGATGATGGTGCCGTGGTCTACCTTAACGGAACAGAGGTTTTGAGAGATAATATGCCAGCCGGGGCCATTACTTTTACGACTTTGGCGCCAGGTACGATCACAGGTGAAGACGAGGATAATTATAATTCTTTCAATGTTAGCAGTGCATCTTTGGTAAATGGAGCAAATGTGCTTGCTGTAGAAATTCATCAAAGAGCGGTAAACAGTTCAGATATCAGTTTTGATATGGAGGTTATTGGAATTGAAAATAATCCTTTACCAGTTAGCTGGATGACTTTTGATGCTGAGGTAGTTAATAATCAAGTTGAGCTCTATTGGTCAACGGCATCGGAGCTTAACAACGACTATTTTGAAATAGAAAGGTCTTTAGACGGCAAATTCTATGAAAAAATAGCAAAAGTCGAAGGTTCTGGTACTACTACATCAGTTAGTAACTATCAGTATACAGATGCGAGGCCGCATGCAGGCGTTAACTATTACAGGCTTCGTCAGGTCGATTATGATGGACAATTCGAATACTCAACTATTCAAAAAGCAATTGTTTACGAAGGGTTGACACTCTATCCCAATCCTGCTGATCAGGTATTAAATATCTATACAAAAGAAACTATAGATGTAGATAAAATAGAAGTAATAGACTTAAACGGACGTACACTTACTGTAAATAAGGCCCAAAAAGACGGGTTAATTAAAATAGAAATCAGTCAGCTTAAGCGAGGGTATTATATAGTAAAAGTTAAGTCAGCTGACGACTTTGAAAGGAATTACAGGGTATTGGTGACGCATTAATCAGGCTGGAAGGAAAAAAGTAATTAGAATCGGTAAATACTGGCTCTAATTACTTTTAAAAAAAGAATCAACAAATTCCATCTTGTTAAATACCTGTAGGTCATCTACTTTTTCACCTACACCAATATATTTTACCGGTATTTTAAATTCATCTGAAATGCCAATCACAACACCGCCTTTGGCTGTTCCATCTAACTTGGTGATTGCTAATGAAGTTACGTCTGTAGCTTTGGTAAATTCTCTGGCCTGTATTGCAGCATTCTGACCAGTACTTCCATCTAATACAAGCATCACATCGTGAGGAGCTTCTTCAATGAATTTCTGCATCACTCTTTTGATCTTGGTGAGCTCATTCATAAGATTTACCTTGTTGTGAAGTCTACCAGCGGTATCGATAATCACTACATCAGCGCCATTTTCAACTCCGTATTTTACAGTATCAAAAGCTACTGCCGATGGGTCGGTGTTCATACCACGAGCAATTACAGGCACATCTACACGCTCACCCCAAAGTTTTATCTGGTCAACAGCAGCTGCTCTAAAAGTATCGGCTGCTCCGAGCACTACATTGAGGCCCTGCCTCTTATACTGAGCAGCAAGTTTACCAATGGTAGTGGTTTTACCTACACCATTTACGCCTACAACCATAATTACATATGGCTTTTTATCAGCAGGCACTACAAATCCTTCAAGGTCTTTTGTGTTATTCTCAGAAAGTAAGCCGGCAATTTCTTCTTTTAGAATTTTATTGAGCTCATCTACGCCCAGATACTTATCTCTGGCTACGCGCTCTTCTATACGCTCAATAATTTTTATTGTGGTTTTTACGCCAACATCCGAGGTGATAAGAACTTCTTCGAGTTCATCGAGTACTTGCTCATCTACTTTAGATTTACCGACAACAGCTTTGCCTAGCTTGTTAAAAAAGCTGTCTTTGGTTTTTTCTAGTCCTTTGTCAAGTGACTCCTTTTTCTCTTTAGAAAACAGACCTCCGAATAATGCCATGGTACAAATTGGGGTTTAAAGGTTTTGGCGTTTTGTATACGCCAATTTTGTAGTGGAAATATAAGCAAAAAGTCCCTTCCGATTATATTTCGAAAGGGACTTCTATCACTTTATTAAAAAGGTTTTTAAAGAATTAACCCTTTAAAACTTCGTTTACCCTGTCAATGGGTACAATTTCTTCTCTGAAAGTGTAAGCACCTGTCTTTTCAGATCTCACGGCCTTTATAACTTTAGCCATGTTTTTGCTTTCTTTCTTCTGTAATGACGCAACTACTTTCTTAGCCATGGTTATTTAATTTCTTTGTGAACGGTGTATTTCTTAAGTATTGGGTTATACTTTTTTAACTCCAATCTATCAGGAGTGTTTTTTCTGTTTTTAGTAGTGATGTGTCTTGAAGTTCCCGGCTTACCACTGTTTTTGTGTTCCGTACACTCCAAAATCACTTGCACTCTGTTACCTTTCTTTGCCATGATAAAATATCTTTATGCCTTGTAATCTTATACTAATGTGTTTCCGTTTGCTCTTGCTTTCTTCAAAACAGCAGTAATGCCGTTTTTGTTGATTGTTCTCAAAGCAGAAGTTGAAACCTTTAATGTAATCCACGTATCTTCTTCAGGGATATAAAATCTCTTCTTGTGAAGGTTAGGATAAAATTTTCTCTTCGTTTTATTGTTTGCGTGAGAAACATTGTTACCCACCTGAGGTCTTTTTCCTGAAATCTGGCAAACTTTTGACATCTCTATATAAACTTAATATTATGTACCTTTTTAAATTGGGTCTGCAAATATCGCAAAAAGAATATTAATAATCAAAACGGACGATATATTATTTTTTTAATACACAGTACTTTACCCAAAGTATGTTGCAAATATAGCCATTAATCTTAGCGTTTGATTGCTTACATTTGCATTCAGGATGATTTCTCTCCGTCAATGAGGAAAGGTTGGCCACTCTCCGTGATGAGTGGTGCATTTTATAACATTTAATTTGATTATCATGGAAATCACACAAAAACTAACTTCGGAAGAGGCAATTAAACTAGAAGAAAAGCACGGGGCGCATAATTATTATCCACTTCCTGTGGTATTGTCTAAAGGAGAAGGTGTATACGTGTGGGATGTAGAGGGTAAAAAATATTTTGATTTTCTTTCTGCTTACAGTGCTGTAAACCAAGGGCATTGTCATCCTAAAATTGTAGGCACCTTAAAAGAACAGGCAGAAACATTAACCCTTACATCAAGGGCTTTCTTTAATGATATATTAGGGCCTTATGAAAAGTATATAACTGAATACTTCGGTTTTGACAAGGTGTTACCTATGAATACCGGGGCTGAAGGTGTAGAGACTGCCATAAAAATTTGTAGAAAGTACGCCTACGAGAAGAGAGGTATTCCTGAAAATCAGGCAAAAATTATTGTTTGTGATGGTAACTTCCACGGAAGAACAACTACAGTAATTTCATTCTCTAATGACGAAGATGCACGCAACAGCTTTGGGCCATATACCCCAGGCTTTCTTAATATACCTTATAATGATATCGAGGCGCTGGAAGTAGCGTTGGAAGATGAAAATGTAGCAGGGTTTCTGGTAGAGCCAATTCAAGGTGAAGCAGGTGTTGTAGTGCCAGATAAAAATTACCTGGCTGAAGCAGCTGCTCTTTGTAAGAAAAAAGGAGCTTTATTTATTGCTGACGAAATACAGACCGGTATAGCACGTACTGGCGGTTTGTTGAGAGTTTGTGGTGACTGTAGTTGTGAGCACAAGTGTGAGAGACAAGAAGCTACTTATACAAGACCTGACATTTTAATCTTAGGTAAGGCGTTATCAGGTGGAGCCTATCCGGTATCTGCTGTGTTGGCCGATGATGAGGTGATGAACGTTATCAAGCCGGGTCAGCATGGGAGTACATTTGGTGGCAATCCTTTAGGTTGCAAGGTGGCAATGGCGGCTCTTGAAGTTGTAAATGATGAAAAGCTAATTCAAAACGCACGTAGGCTGGGTGAAATTTTCAGAGAGAGAATGAATAAATTTATTGAGACTACTGATACCATTACGTTAGTGAGAGGTAGAGGACTACTCAATGCTATTGTAATTAATGACACACCAGATAGCTCTACTGCATGGGATATTTGTGTTGCTCTTAAAGAAAACGGTTTACTGGCGAAGCCAACACATGGTAACATCATTAGATTTGCTCCACCTCTTGTAATGACAGAGGAGCAACTTCACGAATGTTGTGATATTATAGAAAGTACAATCAGAGACTTTAAATAAGCCATTGATAAGGGGTAATCTCTGAATATTTTTTGAGATACCCCTTACATTACTTATCTCTGGTGCTCAGCATTTTTGTAAAGTACATATTTGGACGCGAACTTTGGTAATCTCTATTTACCACTGGCGTAAATGTTCTATCCATTGGTAGAATTTTTATCAAATTATATAATTAGATACAGGATTTCTTCTTATATTACAATTGGTCTATGGAATACAGCTTTAAAATAAACGAGAGCGGAAAAGAGAGAACGCTAATTCTGAAGAACGAGATGATCATCTATGTATTAGATGATGCCATCTATGAAGTGCCATATAAAAATATAACTGCGGTATGGCTCAATAAGCCTGGCGGTTTTTGCACACCCAGTAGTTATTCCTGCACGCTTAATATTAAAGATGACAAGCCCATTTTTATCACCAGTAAAAATTGGGACCTTGACCAGAGAGAAATCTTACAGCAAAATCATTATAATTCATTTGTAAGGGTTTTGCATATGCACCTAAAAGAAAAGAGCAAAGCGACTTATGGTTTTGGTGTAAAGCCACAATATTACATGTTGCGTGTAGCGGCAATCATTACCATACTTACATTAGCTACATATCTTTCTGTAAATTATCAACTCAATAACTTTTTACTGGCTATACCGGTAGCTATCAGTCTGTTTGTGCTTACTTGCGGGCTAAATTTCTGTGTTAAAAACTTCCCATCAAGCTATCGGCCAGACCATATCCCAATTACACTTTTGCCTGCTCAGAGTTAAACTAAAAATGGTAACTTTGCGGCATGTTTATTAGGCCAAGAAGAAACAGAAAAAGTGCTGCCATCCGTGATCTTGTACAAGAGACTCACCTTAGCACCAACGATTTTATTTATCCGTTATTTTTATTAGAAGACCAATCAGGTAGTGTACCAGTTGCATCAATGCCTGGTATTAATAGGCTTGGGCTCGAGCCTATGCTCAAAGAAATAGAGGAATGCCTGAAGCTGGGTGTGAAAGCTTTTGATATTTTTCCGGTGGTAGATGAAAAGCACAAGGATAAAATGGCTACGAAAAGCTATGACTCCAATTTCTTTTACTTGAAAGCCTTGAGAGAAATAAAAGAAAAATTTCCCGGGGCAGCTATTATGACTGATGTGGCTATGGATCCCTATAGCAGTGATGGTCATGATGGTATTGTCAACGATCGTGGGGAGATAGTAAATGATGAAACGCTGGATATTTTGGGTAAAATGGCCCTGGCTCAGGCAGAAACAGGTATCGATACAATAGGTCCTTCTGACATGATGGATGGTAGAGTAGGGTACATACGCGATGTGCTGGATGAAAATGGCTTTACCAATGTTTCTATCATGTCATATTCAGCCAAATATGCCAGTGCTTTTTATGGCCCATTCAGAGACGCCTTAGATTCTGCACCAAAAAGTGGTGATAAAAAAACTTACCAAATGAACCCGGCCAATCAACGAGAGGCTTTAATAGAGGCTGATCTCGATGTGGATGAAGGAGCAGATTTTCTGATGGTTAAGCCGGCATTGGCATACCTTGATGTGATCAAGCTATTAAAAGACAATTACGCACAACCTATAGCTGCCTATAATGTGAGTGGTGAGTATGCTATGGTGGCGGCTGCTGCCGAAAAAGGTTGGCTTAACAAAGAAGCCACAATGCATGAGATGCTTCTCAGTATTAAACGGGCAGGAGCTGATGTTATATTAACCTACTTTGCCAAAGAGTGGGCAAAGCTGAAAAACTCATAATTCTAAGCAAATCTCAATTATCAGTGTTGTTTTGCTTTAGGTTAACATCTCTTTGAGGGAATGGAATAGTAATGCCATTTGCCTCAAATTTCTTTACAATACTTCTTCGAATATCGCTTTTTACAGCTTCGATGATAAACATGTGTTTACTCCAAAAGAACAGTTCGAAATCGAGCGATGATTCTCCAAAATCTATAAGCCTGGCTAATGGTTTTTTGTCTGGGTCGCATTTCGAATGTTCAGCAGCACTTTCTGTAAGGAGTTGTATCACTAAATCGACATCAGAGCCATAAGCCACCCCGATTTTAATACTGAAGCGGGAACGTTTAACATTGTGACTCCAATTAATCACCTGATCGGTGACAATTCTTGAGTTTGGCAAAATAATGATGATGTCATTTCGGTCTTCAACAATTGATGTTCTTAAGCCTATTCTTCTGACTATCACAACATCATCACCAACCTCAAGAATATCATCAACTTTAATAGACCCTTCAATTAATAATATAACACCGGATATGATGTCGTTGAAGGTTTGTTGTAAGCCAAGACCGATACCTACCAGTAAGGCTGCAGAACCTGCTATGAGCACTGTTACTTTTACACCAAATACATCAAGAATCAGTACGATTAGCACAATCCAGATGAGGTATCTTACGATTTGGAATAATGCATACTGACTGCCTTTGTCAATTTTACCGCCTTTCCACCTTTTAATGGCTTTTTTAAAAATGAAGAGAAGTAATTTACCTATCAGAAAGATAAGAAAAGCCTGTACCAGCATATAGACAGAAAGGCTATACTCACCGATGGTAAAGAGTGTCAATTCCAATATGTTTAGTAGCTTTTCCATACCGCTAAGTACAAAATAGCTCTAAAATTTAAATTACACTACATGGCACTGGTGATTATCTTAAGTCTGTGAGCGATTATGGCAGAAAATATTGATCACTAAATCTCATCGATCTCAAAGTCTTTGCCCTTGCCAAAAGCAATGAAATCTGAGAGGTTATAAGTCTCTAATGTGTTGAGGTCTTTAAGTACAAACTCTTCTTCTGATAGTCTTTTGATTACTTCAAACTCGAATTTCTCACCATAATTTACCAATGAGTATTTTTTGCCTACACGCATGGCATTGAAATGAACTCCTGCCATTAGCTTATGTCTTCTTCTCGTTCCAACATGAGAATAGAGGCCTGCGGTACGATGAAGTATTTTTCTTCTTCGTAGATTACTTCAACAGCACCCTTTTGAAGAAAGATGGCCAAATCACCTTCCTGTGCTTGTAGTGGCACATACTTTATTTGTTCTTCCTTTCCCTTCCAGAGTTCATCGTCTTCTGCGGGAGTAGGTATAGGGTAACCTGGGCCGGTTTTAATGATGTACCCACTTTGGATCTTCTCCTTTTCTTGCACCCCTGGAGGTAAAAATAATCCTGAGCTTGTCTTTTCTGACTGCTTTTTTGGTTTAATTAAAACACGATCGCCAACTACGATAAGTTTACGCCACTTGTTGTCTGGTGTTACTCTTTGCATCTACTTAGTCTTCCTTTGCTCTATCAATTAATTTTTGATCTATTGTTTTACTGGTTTTAGCTCCTAAGGCCTTAATTTTTTCAGCTCTCGTTACCAGATTACCCTGCCCGTCATATAGCTTTTTCATAGCATCTCTGTAGACACTTTGTGTTGATTCGAGGCTTTTACCTATCTTCTTTAGATCTTCTACAAACCCAACAAATTTATCGTATAAGTTTCCTCCCTGTCGTGCAATTTCCAGTGCATTTCTATTCTGGTATTCATTTTTCCAGATATTAGAGATAGTACGTAGAGTGGCAATCAGTGTCGATGGGCTTACCATTACGATGTTGCGCTCATAGGCTTTATTAAAAAGCTCCGGATCGGCTTGCACGGCCATGCTAAAGGCGGGCTCAACCGGGATAAACATCAAAACGAAATCTAAACCTTCAATGCCATAAAGTTTTTGGTATTCTTTTTTGTCTAGCCCCTTAATATGGTTATCTATTGAAAGTAGGTGAGCTTTAAGATTAACAGCCTTTTCGTCATCTTCACTATTGATGTATCGCTCATATGCTATTAAAGATACTTTTGAGTCTACAATTATATTTTTATCATCAGGGAGGCTTACGATCACATCGGGTTGAAGTCTTCTTCCGTCATCGTTGGTAAATGATTCTTGCACAAAATATTCACGGCCTTTTTCTAATCCTGATTTTTCAAGAATACTCTCCAAAATAAATTCTCCCCAACTACCCTGAGTTTTGGTGTCTCCTTTTAATGCTTTGGTGAGATTTTCGGCCTCCTTTGTCATTTGCTGGTTGAGTTCTCGAAGACCTTTCAACTGCTCTCTCAAGGCGGTGCTTTGCTCCAGACTTTCTTTGCTGTTGACCTCTACTTTTTTCTCAAAGTCAGAAATTTTTTCTTTAAGCGGGTTGAGCAATTCACTTAAATTGACTTTGTTCTGGTCAGTAAATTTTCTGCTTTTTTCTTCAAATATTTCGTTGGCCAGGTTTTTAAACTCAATGCTAAATTTTTGCTGTAGTTGACCGAGCTCTTCTTTTTGTTCTTTGAGCTTTTCCTGAAGATTTCGATAATCAGCTTCTGTAGTCGAGAGGTTGTTGTTGAGTTGTAATACCTGCTCTCTTTCGCGTTGCAGCTCATTTTTTAGAGAGGCGGTTTCATTTTGTAAGTTATTTACCCTTTCTTCTGCTATTTGCAGCGAAGCAGAATCTTTAGCGTCACTTTCAAACTTAAATTTTGCAATAAACCACGCACCTGCGCCTCCGATCACTACACCGGTAATTAACCAAACCAATTCAATCATGGTGTAAATATCGATGAACAATTAACAATTAACAATATTGTTTGTGCGACCTTTCAAATTGGGCCAAGGTCAAGGTTGAATTGTTTCAACTTCCCAGTGCACGATAATTATTAGGTTGGTATTCTCGCTTGGCTCTTTCGATAGCCCTTTGAAGCTCATAAACCTGATCATCCACCTTTTTAAAATTGAACGGATACCAAAGTGAAGATTTAAATAAGAATTCTTTTCCAAAGCCAAGGTCTCTATATAATTGAACCGAATGTGTGCCTATAGCTGTTTTCAGCTTTACTTCCTTTATTTCAACGAAAGGGATTACCACCTCCTGGCCTTTTTCTATAATGTATAAATTTTCTTGATCAGCAGCCACACTTTTTAATTTCAAAGTTCTTTTGATGTACAACACATAAAAAGCCACGCTAAAGTAAACAGGTAGATAAAGACCAAACCAATTTATTCTATCTTCTGAAAAGATTTCGAAAGAATAAATAATCATTAGTGAGAAAAATAGTAACCAAATTAACAGTGTGATTACTCGGTAGCTCTTTAACTTTTGAGTTGATACTATTTGTTGCTTCACAATTTATTCATTCATAAAGAGACTTATCCCAGTCACACTAGAAGCTAGAGGCTTTTAGCTAATAGCTTTAATCTACTCACTCCAACTCATAGGATATTTTTTGTCTACATACTCCAGCGCGTCTTTTGTAAGAAATAACGGCTTAAAAGTATCTACCATCACCGCAATTTCATGTGTTTCTTTGGCTCCAATGCTTTTTTCTACCGTGCCTGGGTGTGGTCCGTGTGGCAGACCGCCTGGGTGTAGCGTAAAAGAACCACGATCAATGCCCTTTCTACTCATAAATTCACCTTCGGCATAATAAAGCACCTCGTCTGAGTCAATATTTGAGTGGTTGTATGGTGCCGGTATAGAAAGTGGGTGATAATCAAACAAACGTGGTACGAACGAACAAATAACAAAGCCAAATGCCTGAAAAGTCTGGTGCACTGGTGGTGGTTGGTGAATACGCCCCGTAATGGGTTCGAAGTCATGAATCGAAAAAGCATAAGGCCATAAAAACCCATCCCAGCCTACTAAATCAAATGGGCTATGTTCGTATATATACTCATGCAGCTGATTGTGCTTTTTTATTTTTACTACGTATTCTCCAAGATCTTTTTCAGTTTTTAATTCAGAAGGAGGTCTAATGTCTCTTTCGCAGAAAGGAGAATGCTCTAGTAATTGGCCTAATTCGTTACGATATCTTTTAGGCGTTTCAATAGGATTGGCCGATTCCACCACGAGAAGTTTAAGGGGCTTGTTTTCTTCAAACTCAAATTTATAAATTACAGTACGCGGTATAACGACATAGTCGCCCTGTTTGATTTTAATGCTACCCATTTGTGAGTGTAGATAGCCTTCACCATCATGAATG
>NZ_SMMD01000933.1 GCF_009711475.1 Fulvivirga aurantia | reverse complement strand
ATAAAGCCACCAAAGACCTCAAAGGCACCCACCCCAATGAGCAGTTTGGCTGGGAAATAGAACCGGGAATTGTAGTAAATCCTTACTATGATCAGGAAGATTTAAATCAGGACATAAAGCCCTACCAAAATAGGTTACTTAAAACAGATCATCCTTCAGGAGAAGCTCGATATTGGGATAATCTGCAGGTAATTGCAGCACAAGACGAGAAATCTGCCAATCATCTGGCACTTGATGCTTTACAAGGCGGAGCTGAAGGTATTGTATTTAAAGACCTGAGCAAACAACCAGATCTGGGTACACTCTTAAAGGATATTGAATTGCCCTACTGCAATGTTTCTTTTCAATTGACGGAATACGGGCAGGCAGAAATAATTTCTTCATATGCTAAAGACAAACCCCTTCAAGGGTTCATATTCTGCCGGGAGCAAACATTATATAAGGAGACTTCAACATTGTTTGAGCAAAATGAGACTGTAAAAATCATTTTTTCAGACAGTGACTCCAAAGGCTCCTTTACCGACAAAATAGCAGCGCAGCTACTTAATACAGTTGACTTAGTTCAGGAAGGGAATTTAGGAGCTTTCTTTCGTAGCCACGCTTTGGTATACGAAGTGGGCGCCAATTTCTTTGGAGAAATAGCGAGTCTCAGAGCATTGAGACAACTTTACTATCAAGTTGCCAGAGCATACGGATTAGAAAATTTCAAGCCAGAAGATTTAAAAATCTGTGCTACTTCCCCTGCCTGGATAAATGAAAGCTATGACCCAAATGGTAATATGCTCAAAGGCACTACAGCCGGAATGGCGGCAGTGCTAGGTGGTTGCGATGCACTCATCATTGAGCCCGAAGATGCTTCTAATTCTACCATGAGACGTACAGCCAGAAACATTTCAAATATTTTAAAGGAGGAATCTTACCTCAACTCTGCCGCTGACCCGGTTGCCGGCTCATATTATATAGAGTCACTTACCCAAAGCCTGGGGCAAGAGGCTTGGAAAAAATTTCAGGATAAAGTCAATTAAATCGATCATGCCAGATTTTAGCAAAATATCATATAACACCTTTTCCCCTAAAGATCAAAAAAACTCAGCCAGTGCCATTAACACTGCAGAAGGTTTCAAAATACATCCGATTTATACCCACTCTGACCTCGAAAAGCTTGATCATGTGGGCTTTTCTGCTGGCCTACCTCCTTATTTAAGAGGGCCATATTCTACCATGTATGCCAGCAGGCCATGGACCATTCGACAATATGCAGGATTTTCTACCGCAGAGGAGTCAAATGCTTTTTATAGAAAAAATCTAGAGGCAGGCCAAAAGGGGCTTTCTGTTGCCTTCGATTTGGCTACACACCGTGGTTATGACTCTGATCATCCAAGAGTATCTGGTGATGTCGGTAAAGCCGGAGTGGCTATCGACTCAGTATTAGACATGAAAATCTTGTTTGATCAGATACCGCTCGATAAAATGTCTGTGTCGATGACGATGAACGGAGCCGTAATCCCTATCATGGCTTTCTACATTGTTGCTGCCGAAGAGCAAGGCGTAAAACCAGAAGAACTCAGCGGCACTATACAAAATGACATCTTGAAAGAGTTTATGGTGAGGAACACATACATCTACCCACCTGCTCCTTCGATGAAGATAATTGCTGATATTTTTGAATACACTTCTAAAAATATGCCGCGATTTAACTCTATCAGTATAAGCGGCTATCACATGCAGGAAGCTGGTGCAACAGCAGATATCGAGCTTGCCTACACTTTGGCCGATGGCTTAGAATACCTGCGCACTGGTATAAAGGCAGGCATGGATATAGATTCATTTGCTCCTCGCCTTTCTTTTTTCTGGGCTATTGGCATGAACCACTTTATGGAAATCGCCAAAATGCGCGCTGGGCGTTTGCTATGGGCTAAAATTGTCGAACAATTTAACCCTAAAAACCCTAAATCGTTAGCACTTAGGACGCATTGCCAAACTTCCGGATGGAGCTTAACTGAGCAAGATCCTTATAATAATGTAACAAGAACGTGCATTGAGGCTATGGCTGCTGCCATGGGTCACACACAATCTTTACATACAAATGCACTGGATGAGGCAATTGCCCTGCCAACAGATTTTTCGGCAAGAATCGCCAGAAACACTCAAATCTATCTACAGAAAGAAACAGATATCACCAAAGTGGTTGACCCATGGGGTGGCTCTTATTATGTGGAGCAACTTACTGCAGACTTAGTAGATAAAGCCTGGACCTTGATTGAAGAAGTAGAGGAATTAGGCGGTATGGCAAAGGCTATAGAAAGTGGTGTGCCTAAAATGCGTATCGAAGAAGCTGCGGCCAGGAAGCAAGCCAGAATTGATTCCGGCAAAGATGTGATAGTAGGTGTAAACAGATACACGATTGACGAAGACCCTGATTTTGACATCAGAGAAGTAGACAATACCAAAGTAAGAAACGAGCAAATTACCAGATTAGAGAAGCTTCGCGCTGAAAGAAACGAAGCTGAGACTCAGGAGGCCTTAGATAAAATAAGCCGATGTGCTGAAACTGGCGAGGGCAACCTTCTCGAATTGTCGGTAGATGCTGCCAGAAAAAGAGCTTCCCTTGGCGAAATTTCAGATGCCATGGAAAAATCTTTCGGCAGGCACAAAGCGACTATTAGGTCTATATCGGGTGTTTATTCAAAAGAAGCCAGCATGGATACCAATTTTAAAGAAGCTAAAAGCCTATCAGATGAATTTGCCCAGTTAGAAGGCCGAAGACCAAGAATCATGGTGGCCAAAATGGGGCAGGATGGCCATGATCGTGGTGCAAAAGTTATTGCTACAAGCTTTGCCGACCTTGGTTTCGATGTAGATATTGGGCCTTTATTCCAAACTCCGGAAGAAGTGGCTAAACAAGCTGCCGAAAACGATGTGCATGTAATCGGAGCTTCAAGTTTAGCTGCCGGACATAAAACATTGGTTCCTGAGCTAATCAACGCACTTAAAGAATTAGGCCGTGAAGACATCATGGTGATAGCTGGCGGTGTAATACCTCCTGCTGATTACGATTTTCTCTATAAAGCTGGCGTTAGTGGTGTTTTTGGACCTGGAACTGTAATAGCAGAGGCTGCTAAAGATATCCTCAATAAGTTGCTAAAGGACTAATATTTTATAAATCAAATAGTTAGATTTATATATTATCTTTTAAAAACTAAAAAGGTGTTGTCATGGCTGTACTCAAAACCTCCCGGCTAGGTTGGCTACTTTGTATCTTTATATTTCTTGCCCAACCTACTTTTTCTCAAAGCAAATGGGAAAAACAACTTATTAAAGTAGATACCGAATTTAAGGAAGGTGACTACGAAAAGGCCAATAAGTTGCTGGCGAAATTTAAGAAGAAAGTCACCAAGAAGCTTGGCGTGAGCAATGAGTACATGGCACAGTATTATTTACGATCGGCCAAGTTTAATATTGCGGCCGGCCTTCTTATTGATATCGATCCTACCATTGAAAAAGCATTAGAAATAAGCACGCAAATAAATGGTGAAAGCAGCCAACAGCATGCACTCAACCAGCTTGATGTAGCCGACATACTGTTATTATATGGCAACTTCGTTGAGGCGTCAAACTATGTAGACCGTGCAGAAACCACATTGGAAAACGCCAATGAATTAAGTGACAACATCAAAGCTAAAATCGACCTAAAAAGAGCCCAAATACTTACTGGCCAGGGCTACTACAACGAAGCACTGAGTTTTATCGATAGTCAACTCAATTACTTTAGAGGAAGAGCAGTTTTTAAAGAATCTTATGTAGATGAGTCTGGCAAACTTAAAACCAGAAGACTGACAGAAGATGAAGTCATTGATCGAATGAGTGACTATGCTACGCTCCTTACCACCAAGGCCAACGCTTTCAGAAAAAAAGGTGTATATAAAAGTGCTGATAGTGCCTTTACCCGAGCAGAAGAGTGGATAAGTAGCAATATGGATGATTCTAGTATCGAGTACGTTCAAAATCAATATTTACATGGCAAATTTCTGGTTGAAAATGGATTGTTAGAATTCAGTGGTGCCACTAAAAATGCCCGTTTTGACAGAACCCTCAGCAAACTCAAAAAACAACACGAGGAGTCGCATTACCTTGCATTTGAACTTTATGAAACACTCCTAAAATGGTATTTAAACCAAGACCAGCGCGCTAAGTATCGCAGTGCAAAGGTAGAATACGAAAAAGCCATTAAGCGTAATTTTAAAAAGACCAGCTTACATAATATTAATCTTGAAACCATCGAATTTGATTCTGACCTTTCTAAAGGCAAAACCGGCAAAATAGAGAGCAAAGCCAATCAAATTTTAGCCTCTACCCGATCGCTACCAAAGCACCATGCCAAGACAATGGAATTGTATGATGTACTCTATAGGGTTTCATTACAAAAGCAAAATTTTATTATTGCTGAAAAATACCTCACCGACATAATAGAGATTAAAAAAGTGCTTTATGGTGAAGAATCACCAGAATACCACCTTTCGAAGGTTGAGTTAGCCAATTATTACATCGACCACACCGATAAAATAAAGGAAGCTCAGCAGATTTACGAGGAAAGTTTCTTTGCTGTGGTTGATCAGCAAATTGATGACTGGCATAAAGATTACGTAAATATTCTTAATCACATTGCGCTATTTTATCAAACAACAGATCAATACCAAAAAGCATCTGACATACTTGCAAAAGCAGAAAATACAGCGCGTGCAAAGTTTCGTGATACAGACCCTAACTATGGGGTGCAACTCAATAAACTCGCAAAGCTATATATCGATATAGGCAACTATGACGAGGCCGAAGAAAACATAGATGCCTCGATCGTTATACTTGAAAATGAGCGTAGAAATGAAAAGCGTGTCTTAGACTATGTAGATGCATTACAAACCAAAGCCAGACTAAAAGCCATTCAAGGCCTGTTTGACGAGGCGGAATCTACCATCAATATGTCGCAAAAGCTGCAAACACGTGCAGAAACTTCATCTACTTTTAATGAGTTGAAAGCAGCTGAGGAACTGGCTAGCTTATACATCACGCTTGGTCAATATCGTGATACAGAAGAACTCATTGACAAGCAAATAAACACTTATGAAAGTAGATATGGCATAAACTCACAGCGTCTGATCAAACCTTTGGTAAATCGAGGTAGGTTGCAGTTAATCTCGGGTGAATACCCTGAAGCAGAAAAAACTGCTTTGAGGGCCCGAAACATTGCCGTTAATATTTTCGGAGACAATTCTTCAAAGGTTGCTCCTACTGTACTGCTACTTTCTGAAGTGTATACCAATATAGGCGACTATGAAAAAGCCGAATCCAACGCCAAAAAGGCTGTTAATATTCAGAAAAAGCAATTTGGAACCGACCACATCGATGTGGGGCAATCTATAGCGCAGCTTGCTCTTATTAAATTTTACAAAGGCGATGATTTAAAGGAAGTTGAGCAATTAATGGATCAGGCCAAGGACATTACAGCAAGCAAACTTGGAAATAGAAACCCTCGATACGCTCGTATTTTAACAGATCTGGCTAAAGTTTATATCTCACAACATAGATATGATGATGCATTTAATGGCCTCAAATTGGCAGAAAGCATTTGGATATCTAAAGTAGGCAGAAGAAACAATATCAATACTGCCAGCATATACGTTTTGGAAGGCGATATATACTACCTACAACGACAGTTTGATCTGGCAGAAGAAAGCTATGAGAAAGCTGAGCGTCTCTATAAAAAGTTTTTTAGCAATACACACCCGGAGTATGTAAAAGTACAGTCTAAACTAAGTAAGGTGTACTACATGGAAGGCGATTCTAAAAGGGCCAAAGAGTATATTGAAGAGGCATTGGCCAACTATCACAACTTCATTAAAAACTATTTTCCCGCGCTTAGCGAAAGGGAAAAAGCCAAATACTGGAATACCATAAGACCTGATTTTGAGTTTTACAATACGCTCGCATTTGAACTCAATGACTCTGATGATGACATGGCTGGTAAGGTTTACAATAACGCGCTCATCACAAAAGCCATATTGCTTAATTCATCAATCAAAATCAGGGAGCGTATAACCAATAGTAACGATGCTGATCTCATCGAGAAATATAACATGTGGCTCGATAAGAAGGAGCAACTTACCAATGTTTTGTCGATGAGTTTACAGCAATTAGAAGAAAATGGCATTGTACCAAGTGTGCTTACTCATGAGGTAGAGCAGTTAGAGAAAGAAATCAGCGAGCGCTCAGAGCTATTTAGTCAGGCCTCTGAAGATAAACGCATACTTTGGGAAGATGTACAAAAGGTGCTTAAGCCTAATGAAGTTGCCATTGAGATGGTCAGGTACAGACATTTTGATCATGTATTTACAGACTCTGTGGTTTATGCTGCACTGTATCTTAAAAATAAAGAAACCCAAAAGAAACCTCAGGTCACCTTCATCGATAATGGTGAAGAGCTCGAAGGAAAGTACTTTCAGAATTACAGAAATAGCATCATATTTAAAATAACCGATGGGTTGAGTTATGATACCTATTGGCAACCTCTCAAGGAGGTAGTTGGCAATTATGCCACTATTTATCTTTCAGCAGATGGTGTTTACAATCAGATAAATCTGGAAGCCATACCGACACCTGACGGAAAGTATGTAATAGACAACTCCAACATTATACTCGTAAGCAATACGAAAGATATATACCTCAACCAGGTGCGTACACAGTTGGTGCAGGATGAAAAGGTGGCAACCATGTTTGGCAACCCAAATTTCTACCTTACTGCGAGCAGAGGAGCCATACAATCTTTACCTGGTACGGCCAGAGAAGTGAGCGAGCTCAAAGATTTGTTGTCAGATAGAGGGTGGAACATCAGTGCTTATACAGAAAGTGAAGCACAGGAAGAGCAAATCAAAAAACTTGACAATCCAAAAGTATTCCATGTAGCCACCCACGGCTTTTTCACTCCGGAGGACGAACATGATATTTCTGATCAGGTAGCTATGAGCGAATCTGAAGCTGCGAGGAATCCACTTTTGCGTACGGGCTTATTGATGACTGGCGCTGGTGACCTTTTGGATAAGTCGGCCTTTAATTACAATATTGAAAACGGAATACTCACAGCTTATGAAGCTATGAATCTAAACCTTGACCAAACGGAGCTGGTCGTATTGAGTGCCTGCGAAACCGGCCTTGGTGAACTTGCCGTTGGTGAAGGCGTTTATGGTCTACAGAGAGCATTTTTGGTGGCTGGTGCCCAAACACTAATCATGAGTATGTTTAAAGTAGACGATGAAGCCACACAAAAGCTAATGTCTAAGTTTTATAAGAAATGGATTGAAACTGGCAATAAACGACAAAGCTTTATAGATGCAAAGAAAGAAATAAGAGCCGAATACCAGGAGCCTATTTACTGGGGTGCATTTATCATGATTGGGCTTGACTAAGATTTTTTAAACTTGAACACATAAATGGCCAAAGAGCAAAATTGGAAGAAGCAACTTAGAATAATAATTTTTGAAGCCGACACCTACTGGGGAAAGGTGTTTGATGTAATCCTTTTAATAGCAATTGTCCTTAGTGTTTTGGCTGTAATGCTAGAAAGCGTCAAGCAAATAAAAATCGGCTATGGCAATATCTTATACATTGTAGAGTGGGTATTTACTATTCTCTTTACAATGGAGTATATCGCCCGAATAATTGTAATAGATAAGCCCTGGAAGTATGTAAGAAGCTTTTTTGGTATAATTGACCTTCTCTCTATTATACCTACTTACTTAAGCCTATTTATAGCGGGGGCGCATTCACTGCTAATCATAAGAAGTATAAGATTACTTCGTGTATTCAGAGTACTTAAAATGGTTAGATTTCTGGGTGAGGCTTCGCATTTATCCAGAGCCCTTAAGGCAAGTCGCGTAAAAATCACTGTGTTTATTGGTGCTGTTTTTATTGTCGTGGTTATTCTAGGCACCTTCATGTACATCATAGAAGGTGCAGATCATGGTTTTGACAGTATACCCAGAAGCATCTATTGGGCAGTGGTTACGCTCACAACGGTCGGTTATGGTGATATTGCACCTAGTACTGTTTTGGGCCAGGCTTTGGCTACACTTATTATGATCCTTGGTTATGGTATGATTGCAGTACCTACAGGTATTGTTTCTGCAGAAATGAGCCAACGAAGAACAGTAGACGAAGAGTACATTAGGGAGTGTCACCGATGTGGTGCCACCGGACATGACGAGGATGCCAGATATTGCAACAAATGTGGTGAGAAGCTGAGGCTGTAGATCTACTCTTCAACCTCAAACTTATTCTGACCTATAAAGCGATGAATTGATTGCTCAACCTGATCTTTATCATTCCAAAACTCACGGCTAAATATTCCTTTAAACTTCCACTTTTTATTACTCAATGTAAAAGGTGTGTATACATGCATATCTTTGATTGATAAGCTATGATAATACAGGTCGTCATCAGTTACGATAAGGCCCAGGTAATTACTATCTTGCTTTACCGTGAGGTCGGCAAATGGTAGTTCGGCTGTAAACTGGTATGATTTAATATTTTCCTCAGCCCAACTTTTCAATTTATCTTTCAAATACCAATCTACGTGATGGTTTGATTTGGTATGTGGTGCCGGAGTAAAATTACCTTCAGACACCTCTTTGGCATAGGCCAAATACTCTTGTAAGAGCTTTGGACCATCATTTTTTAATCCTTCTGTTTGTAGCTGTTGAGGGTAAATACTGGTAACTACCACCACTCGCTCTCTTGCCCTGGTGACAGCCACGTTTAGCCTGTTTTCACCATTGGCAGCATTTAAGCTACCAAACTGCATGGCCATTTTGCCATTTTTATCAGGTGCGTACGCTGTAGAAAAGATGATTACATCTTTCTCATCACCCTGGACATTTTCTATATTTTTTACAAACCAATTTTTAGGAAACAGCTTCCCTTTCGCTACAAATTGCTCATCAATCATATCAAGAATAAGCTGCTGTTGCCTGGCGTTAAATGTCACTACACCAACGGATTTAGTCTGGGATTCGCTGTAAATCTGGAAAAGCAAATCGAGCACTGTCTGGGCCTCTATGGCGTTAGTATTATTTTCCCAAACACCATCCAGCTTTATGTACTCTATCGCTGGTTCTTTTGCATTTACTACGCTATAATCCGGTAGCAATTTTAAGTTACCATTGTAAAAATGCTGGTTAGAAAAGTCGATAAGTTCTAACGATTTACTTCTGTAATGCCCTTTGAGCTGCACATCTGATAGGTGGTGATTCGCTAATTCTAATAAGGAGTCTACCTCAAGGGCAATATCGTCTTCTTCCGGCTCCTCTTCATAGCGCACCTGGTACAAATCATTTGGCCTTAGCTGCTTATCATCTCCAGCCACTAAAACCTGCCTTCCCCTGTACATGGCTGGTATGCCTCTTTCTACAAAACACTGAGAGGCTTCATCAAAAATCACCAGGTCAAACATTTCTCTCATAGGAAAAATCGCAGACACTGATTCCGGACTGGCCAGCCAGCAAGGCATGAGCTTAAAAAGCTCTTCACTAAACTCCTCAATTATCTTTCTTATAGGCCATATCCTGCGCTTTTTTGTAACCTGATGGAGCAGATCCCGGTAGGTAACCATATTATTAAGGCGGTTATACTCTACATCTTCATAAGTTTTTTCTCTTGCTCTCAAGAGAAGCATGTCGTTGCTCAGCCTTAATTTTTCTCTTACGCAGTTCTGAAGTTCAGCCTCTAGCCGTTGAAATTTCTTTGAAGAGACCGATCTTAAAATAGGGTATTTCGTTTCAATGTGATCTATCCAGGCCAGTCTAAGGCTATTTTGAAAGAGATTAAGTGTCTCTTCTGTTACAACATTCTCTTCACTATCCCCTGAAATGAGTTTATTTATTACCACATGCTCCTGAGGTGTAAGTGAGTCTTTGATCAGGTCGTATTCACAAAGTGAGTCAAAATCCTTTCGTAAAGCAGACTTCAACCTCTCTGCATAATCTTCATTTTTAGCGAGTTGGTTTATTTGAGCATTAGACAAATAGACCTTCCAACTGGCGTGTTTATTTGCTATATCTTTAATAATTACAAAAAGCGCCTCCATTTTTTGCCGAAACTCCCTGTAATCAAGCTTTTGGAGGTTAAATAGGTCTCTAAAATTTCTCACAGAGTTAAAGATCACCTTGGCTTTTACAGCCAGCTTCATCACATAAAACCAGTTCTGAAAGTGAACTTTCTCATATGACTTCGGGACTTCTTTGATCCACTCTTTGTTCTTTATTTTGGTAAGGTTATGCTCAAGATTTAATCTGTTATCTACCTTTTGCACCATGGTTTTGAATCCATCACGGTTGCCTTTGAGGTCATTCTCTACCAATACACGCTTAATGTAGCCTTTATCTTTAGAAAATAAGCTCCATTGTATAAGCTTGATGAGACTTGTACGAGCGTGCATATTGCGCTGCAACACTTCCTGAAACTTGCCTAGCTGGTCTGCCGGGAGCGTTACCTCCGGCCCAACACCCTTGTAACACTCCATAAGTACACGCTCGGTATTTGATAACCACAAGGCACTGGTATCATCATCAGGATAGTCTACCATGTGTTTGAAATACTCAAAAATCTGTGGGTCTTTGAGTACACCCAGCATTTCTACCAGAAAATCACGTTTGTTATAGATCGCCTCGCATTCTTCAAAGTCAAGCCGCTTACCAATTAACTTCTCAAGTTCATCCCCTAGTTTTTCCTGATAGACTGGTATCTCATCAATTGCTTCGACTATGTGATTATAATCACTGGCCTGAAAATTTTTGAATGACACTCGCTCAGACCATGCATGATCTCCGGAGTCTAATGACCGGGCATAATCTGTATAACTCTTAAGCTTAATAAGAAAAGCCGGTAAGTCGTTGAATTTAAAATAGGTGTATTCCTGCTTGAGGTTGATGGTTGGCCCTTCCGGGTTTGATGTCAGGTATAGTTCTTTTACAGATATATCACATTCAGATTCATCAAACAAGGCCTGCTTAAATTCCTCAAGCTCCTCTGTAATCTGATCTATCCTTCTGCTATACTGAAGAAAATTTCTCTCAAGCTGGATGGCATCGAGGCCATTATTTTTCATTTTATATTCATCAATGCGCTCTATTTGGCTGGCGATTTTTTGATAAATATTCTTTCTGTCATTCCTAAAATCATGAACGAGCCCAAGGTAATCTGTAAGCTCTTTATCGTCCATTCGCTCGTACACCACATCGAGTGCAGCTCGTTTTTGACACACAACCAACACCTTTTTACCAATGGCAATATGATCGGCAATAAGGTTACAAATAAGCTGTGACTTACCAGTGCCAGGAGGACCCTGCACCACCAAAGACGCCCCTTTCTTGATTATTTTTAAGGCATTTTCCTGATGTGCATCGAGTTTAAATGGTGTAATAGATTTTTCCTCTGTCACCTGTCGGGTAGCATTATCTGCCATGATGTGAGACATGCTTCTCTGGGCAAAAAACTCTTCCAGGTCCTGAATTGATTGATTTTCTATCAGGTGCTGATAGTCTGGCACCAGGTATGAACCGGCTTGAGGGAAAATGCCCAACACAGCTTCTGGGTAAAGCTTGAGTTGACCCTCACCATGTGCTGACTCAAAATCTGATTTACTGAAAATCTCAAATTTTTGAAGTACATCCTGAAAATTATCCTGATTAAAGTTTAGCTCAACCGGGCTGTCTTTAAATAATTGATAAAGGGAAGTGCGAAATACTGTACTGTCGTCATCAAAATCTTCAAAGTTTCTATCCAAGAAGTCATCTGATATTTTAATACCGTTGAAGTGTGCATACGCCAATAAAAATGACTTATTAAACATAACCCCGGAAGAGCGGCTATACATCTTCCAAAACTTGCCTTCTGCAGCCAACGACACAGGAAAAAATAATAGTGGAGCCCTCACAGGTGTGCCATTGGCTAGTTTGCCCCTTACAAATGGCCAACCCACATACAAATCATGTGAGCCTCTCTCCTCTTGTATAAACTTATCAGTACGCTCCAGCTTTTTTAGTTTCTTACTCAGCTGGTTGGCGTCTTCATCCCGGCTATCGAGTATGGGAGCCAGCTTTATAGATCGACTACCGATAAGATTTTCTATGATAGAAAATGCCCCGCCCTCGGTTATAAAATTAAAATCATAAATATCGATAAACTGCTGCACCGGTAATCGGAGCAATAATAGCGACCTGTTATTTGCGGTGAGATTAGTAAGTCTCTTAAGATATGACTTTAGCAGTTCGTGCATAATGCGATCAAGTAAACGAAAAATTAAGGAAATTATCTTATTTAATCCTTAAAAGAATGAACCGTCAGAATAATATATATGGATAAATCTTCTTTACTGTGGCCGTATCTAACAGATGAATTTCGTAGAGTGTTTCAACTCGATCTATTTTACCATGCTGAAAACGATAGGCATCTATCGCTGAGGCCACTTTTTTAGAAACATACGGATGATCGTCTAATAAGTATGCCTCCAGGTCGTTTAAGGCAAGTTGTTTAGGCTTATAGTCATCAGCAATAAAGCTTAAAGAGTCTAAGCGCTGTAGTACTTCTTCTTTTAGTCCATAAACTTCTGCCAGCTGATTTTTATCTACGAAGCCACCGAGCATATCCCTGTATTTCACAATCCTTGTAGACAATACCGGGCCAATTCCTCTAATTTGTTTGAGTATCACTGTATCAGCCTGATTGATATCAAAGCGATCGATGATCGGTGTTTTCCTGACGAATTTCCTCTCTGGTTTTATTAATTCTGGCTTCTTTTTTTTCTCTCTATAGTTTTGCTTGCTTATCCATACTTCCCGCTGCTCAGCTTTTCTGGGATTGTGCTGCTTTTCTTCTTTAAGCCGCAACTCACTAATGAGATTATCGACCGCAGCTTCGTCAAATGATGTCTGGGGCACCTTGTCAAGATATCTAAGGGCGTACGGAGTTACCACAATTATAAACATGAGAGGTATGAGTACTATAAACCCATTAGACTCTGTTTTAGAGAACCCGAAGTAGTTTCTTAGCCAATGATTCAGTCGCTTCAAGCTTCGAAAATATAAAAGTTGCAGAAATATCTCTACCCCGGAGGCAACTTTATCTATAATCGGGATCGTTCTTAAAAAAAATGATGTTAGTCATGTGGTCAGCGATTTAGCCTCATATTCTACAAATTAGAAACATGATAAATTGCGGTCATCATTTTATAAGTTAATGATTACTAGTTAAGTTTGTGGTCAGTTTTAAAGCGATATGCACAACAATTTCAAAATCTTAGGTTTATCTTTCCGAAACACCCCGATTGAAACAAGGGAAAAACTGGCTTTGGATGAGGAGAATGCCAAAAAGCTCTTGAAATTTATTGGTGATTTCACAGAAGCCAATGATGTTTTAATTCTATCTACGTGCAATCGCACAGAGATCTACTACAATCACGAAAACGATTACTCAAAAGAAATTCTTCAGGGAATAGCACTTCTTAAGAAAATGGATGTGGATACTATTTCACAACATTTTGAGCTTTTCGACAAGCACAATGAAGCTATATTTCATTTATTTGAAGTTTCTATGGGCCTTCGCGCTCAGGTAGTAGGTGACTTGCAGATCTCAAACCAGGTAAAGCGTGCCTACCAGTGGAGTGCAGATGAAAATATGGCTGGTCCATTTTTACATCGCTTAATGCACACCATTTTTTATACTAACAAAAGAGTAGTACAAGAGACCTCTTTTAGAGATGGTGCCGCTTCTGTATCTTATGCAGCAAAAGACCTGATCGAAGATATAACCGCTGAATTTCAAGAACCTAAAATATTGGTTTTAGGTGTTGGTGAAATAGGGCAGGATGTCTGCAGAAATTTTGTGGGCTCCAGATTTTCTGACGTAACCATTACTAATCGTACAGAAAGTAAAGGTAGAATGCTGGCAGCAGAGTGCAACTTCAAATTTGTGCCTTTTGATGATGTTGAGCACGCCATCGCTAACGCAGATGTAGTGATATCGTCTATTGCAAAAGAAAAAGCATTTATTACTAAAGAGCTGGTTTCTAAGCTCGATATACTTTCCTTTAAATTTTTTATAGACCTATCTGTACCTCGTAGTGTTGAAATGTCTGTAGAAGAAGTACCGGGTGCGTTGGTATATAATATTGATGACATTCAAAGCAAAGCTTCAGAAGCGCTGGATAAAAGAATGTCTGCCATACCTGCGGTAAAAGTTATAATCGAAGAGGCCGTGGCGGAGTTTAACGATTGGTCTAAAGAGATGATTGTATCTCCAACGATCAAGAAACTTAAAAACGCACTTGAAGAAATCAGAAAAGAAGAGCTGTCTCGATATGTAAAGGACGCATCTTCTAAAGAGTCTAAAATAATCGATAAAGTAACTAAAAGCATGATGCAGAAGGTGATGAAACTGCCTGTACTTCAGCTTAAAGCGGCTTGCAAACGTGGTGAGGCCGAGACTTTGATCGATATTCTCAACGATCTTTTTGATCTTGAAAAGCAATCTGAAAAACTCAGTAAATAAGCGCTCATAGTTTTTTCTGGTATGAGCTATTCTAAAAATCTTTTTCATCGATACTTATGATGTCTAAAAAATACACACTCCTTTTAGTGGTTTTATTTTCTGTTACTTTTTTTAACTGGGGAATAATTGGTCATCGCTCTGTGGGCCATGTAGCTCAGGAGTACCTTAACAAAAAAGCTGCTAAAGCGCTGGATAAACTACTTGATGGAGAATCTTTAGCTGAGGCAAGCACCTGGATGGATGAAATAAGGTCTGATAGCACATATGACTATGCGCAGGATTGGCATTGGGTAACAATACCTACGGGAAAAACTTATGAAGAAACTGACAAGAACCCTAATGGTGATGTAATCGCTACAATACAAAGGCTAACCAGCGAAATAAAAGCTGGAGGCATGACTAAAACACAGGAAGTTGAAGCTGTAAAGATGCTTATTCATTTGGTTGGCGACATTCACCAACCATTACACGTGGGCACCGGTGAAGATAGAGGTGGCAACAGTGTGAAAATCAAATGGTTTTGGCAAAACTCTAACCTACACAGAGTGTGGGATTCTGAAATGATTGAAAGCCAGAAATACAGCTATACAGAGCTAGCCAATATTTTAGACGAACCCTCTAAAGATCAGGTAAAAGCATGGCAGTCTGCCAGCGTAATCGACTGGGCAAATGAGTCTATTGCACTACGTGATCGAGTGTATGACATACCTGAAGATGAGAACCTTAAATACGAATACCAGTATAAACACTGGGAAGTAGTAGAGCTCAGACTTCAACAAGCAGGCATTAGACTTGCCGGCTTGCTAAATGAGCTATACGGCTAGAATACACCTAGATATCTCCCGCTACTACTTGTGGGTATCTCTTGTGAGGCACTGCACCAGACTTTCTTAAGTGAAAGGTCATGTTGATGTAATCTAAAATCACTACGTTGTGTTTAAGAAAACCGGAACCGATGCTTCCTTTTGCATCTTGAAGCTCTCTGTTTGAAAACAGCCGCTGGATATACTTCGGAACTATTTCTTTCGAGAAATTATTGCCTAAATGCATTTGTGATTTTTCACCGACAAAACCCTTAATATTGCCTCCAATACCCACTCCTACCAGGGCACGATCCCTTACTCTAAAATTCTTTTCATCTTCCTCGCGTAAAAACATCATAATATCCTGAGAGGAGCCTGTATCCACATGAAACTGACCTTGATATGACTGACCTGCGTCATCGATAAGAGTGGCAGGTATATAAGGTTTGGTGTCCTTTATGGTGAGAGGCAATGTTTCAAACCCAACAATTGGTGGCGCTGCATAAGGCTCGAATAGCGTTATTTGATTGCCCGGGTAATCAATTCTAACAATGAATCTGCTAAATATTTCGTAGCCGATGATGCCATCAATGTTTGAAAGACCTACATCTTCAAATAAATCAGGGCTCGGCATAATTACGATACTCACATGCTGACCTAGCACATCCTGTATCTGTAAATCATTATCTAAAGACAGCTTGCAGGGCCTGTTTTTCTTTTTTCCATAGCCAGAAAGGCGTACCGTTACATCATCTAAAACTTCTAATCGCCTGGTATATTTTTTACCAAACAGCACCACAGAACGCATGCCTGTATCTAAAATCAGATTGAGATCCATACCGTTGACCTTTACGGGGATCACAATGAGATTGTTGATAAGCTTAAATTTAAGCGTAGTTGAGGTTTTGTTGTTTAAGAAACGATAATTGGTATCTGCAATAGATAATGTGAATAGCATTGTTGCCACCATGGAGAGGGCATACCTCTTCCAGGGAGCTTTTGTGTTGTTGTTATACATGACTCCTAAGTTTTTGACCTAATTGAAGTTATATCAATTTTTCATAAAAAGAATCACGCAAAACGGAGTGTTTTTAGCTCAAATTACCCTGCCAGATGGGGTGATACTCAGGGTTACACAATTGGAGCTATTTTCGATGAATTACAGTGGTTATGAGTCAGGTATGGAAATTTGGCCCTCCAAATAAGTGACTGCAGCACCTGTCAATAAGACCCTGTCGCTTTCAAGTTTACAATCAATTTGGCCTCCTCTCTGTGAAAGCTGTTGAGCTTTTAGGTCTGTTTTTCCTAATGTCTTTGCCCAGTAAGGTACCATAGTCGTATGAGCGCTGCCCGTCACGGGATCTTCATCGATACCACAAGCAGGATAAAAACACCTGGATACAAAATCAACATCATCGCCCGGAGCGCTCACGATAATGCCTCGCCTGTCTAGAGCCCCTAGTACACCAAAATCAGGGTGTAAAGCTCTTACTTCAGACTCGCTTTCTACAATAAACAGCATATCAGAAACCCCGTTAAAACCTTTTTTTGGTCTTATTCCCAGGCCTTCTATGATGGCATCAGTTATTTCTATTTGCTTGAGATTATCTGCAGGAAAATTCAAAGTCATTTTACCTGACTGTTTACTGACAGTAAGCAAACCGCTCTTGCTCTCAAACTGAATTTCGTCTTGGTCATACCCTAAATGATTGAAAATCACATGCGCTGTAGCCAGCGTAGCATGACCGCAGAGATCGACCTCGGTGTTTGGTGTAAACCACCTTAAATGAAACCCGTCATCTGTCTTTACAAAAAAAGCCGTTTCTGATAGATTATTCTCACCGGCTATATTTTGCATTAAATCATCAGACAGCCACTTTTTAAGCGGACAAACTGCAGCAGGATTGCCTCCAAACAGTTCTGAAGTAAAGGCATCGACCTGGTAGATAGGGGTTTTCATATTAAACGAGATCTTATTTAGAAAAAACCACTGAGAAAATAAGTGGTTTATGTAGTGAGTGTTTTGTGTTAATCTTCCAGCACGATGGCTACAGGACAATGATCTGATCCCATATATTGATTGTAGATATGCGCTTCTTTCACTTTTGGCATAAGGTCTTCTGTAACTAAGAAATAGTCTATTCTCCAGCCTACATTTCTCTCTCTGGCTTTAAACATCTGGTTCCAATAAGTATATTTTACCTCTTCAGGGTTGAAATGTCTAAATGTATCTACCCACCCTTCTGCCAGGTAATTTTCAAAACCGTCAATCTCTTTTTGTGTATAGCCTGCCGACTTATTGTAGTTTTCTTTAGCTCTCGCTATATCTATCTCCGTATGGGCTACATTCAGGTCTCCGCACAATATCACTGGTTTTTTTTCTCTCAATGCCTTCAGGTGATCAAGAAAAGCAACATCCCAGGTTTGTCTGTAATCAAGCCTTTTAAGACCAGACCCTGAGTTGGGTGTATATACATCTACCAAAAAGAAGTCTTCAAACTCGGCTGTCACTACTCTACCTTCCTGGTCATGCTCCTCGAGGCCCATATCATATGTAACTTCAATAGGCTCTTTTTTAGTAAGAATGGCCGTTCCGGAATAGCCTTTTCTTGCCTTTGAGTAATTGATATAGGCCTGGTAGTCTGGCAATAAAGAAAGTGCCGTTTGGGCGTCTTCTAGCTGTGCTTTGGTTTCTTGCAGACAAATTATATCTGGAGACATCTCAGCAACACTATCTAAAAACCCTTTTTTCACAATGGCTCTGATACCATTTACATTCCAGGAAACTATATGCATAAACTTATTTTTTTGTGATAATAATTGATGCTGCAAATTGCCCGTTTAAAGCTTAAAAATCAAAAATTGAGTAGCTTAATTGAGGATTGTTATTCCTTAAACCGAGCCTAATACAAACCCTAATGTAAGTGCAGCCAGCCCCACCACGAGCTTGTCTGTCACACCATTCCACCAGATACCTCTTATTTCTTTACGGAGCAATTTGATCGTATGCTCCATGCTGTTAATTTGTGATTTCAAGTCATTATTATGGCTGGCTAACTCCTGATTATTCTCCTTTAGCTTGAGTAAGCTTTGATCGAGTTGTGCAATGATCTGGTTTAGATCGAGATTAATGTCTTCATTCGTAGCTTCCATCTTCGTCAGAAGTCTGGCAACAAGCTTCTCTACTTCTTTTACTTTATTGAGCAGTTGCTTGTTTACATTTTGAAGCTCCAAATTACTCTCCCGCATTTCTTTCAGTTCATCAAGTTTGGCATTAAGCAACATGGCTCTCGTTTTGCTAATCACAAAAGCAGTATCTGCCTTTATTTCTACCGTAGTGCCACGCTGCACTTCTTTTATATGATCCTTTTCTTCAAAAACTACCTGCTGTGCGAGGCAAAATGTTAGACTAAAGAAAAAGAGGCTTGTTAATATAGATTTAGTCACGTGCATTTAAAACTTTAAACTGTCTATGGCTACAAAAGAAAGTGAGTCATGGTGAATCTGCTCAAGTGAGTCATATTGCTCAATGATCCTATTTAGTTCAGCTTTGATGTTCTTTACATTACTGGTTTGCTGTTTAGAGACGGCCTCAACTTTCTTTTTAAAGCTGTAAATATCTGCTCTTGTATTTCTAAGATCATTATAAAGAAGCAGGTACTTCTGCTGCAGCCTATCGTATTTTTCATTGAGCATAGAAAGTGTATCCACCTGCTGTTTGAGCTCTCTGGCCAGTTTTTTAGTTTCTTTTACTGAAGATTGGCCAAAAAAGACACTGTAAATAAGTAAGCCTGTAATTAACACCAGCAGCAGCGGTGTTACTTTCTTATAATCCATAGATTGATGATTGTAAAGCCTGAAATTATAAAAAGCCGGCAAGTAATACCAAGAGAATCATTATTTATCAATTTGATCTCTTTAATTTGAACCGTGACACAATTCGAAAGCCATACTGACACAGCCACGCAGGAAGTGAAGCTCAATGAAACAGCAGCACTTGCAAGTAAATACATAAATACCACTCATAGGCACATTTTCCTTACCGGAAAGGCCGGCACAGGAAAAACCACCTTTTTGAGGCATATCATGCGGCACACTTATAAAAAAGCTGCCATAGCTGCCCCAACTGGTATTGCTGCTATCAATGCAGGTGGAGTTACCCTACACTCACTTCTGCAGTTGCCTTTCGGTGTTTTTGTTCCAGATCCTAATTTCACAAGCAGTGGCTCACTTTCTGAAAGGGTAAATACTCCACGCACTGTACTCTCTAATTATAGAATAAATAAAACCAAGCGAAAGCTCCTGCAAGAGCTGGAACTGCTTATCATCGATGAGGTGAGTATGTTGAGGGCAGATCTGCTAGATTGTATCGATACAATCTTACGCTCGATACGAAAGAGGCGAAACATACCTTTCGGAGGTGTACAGATTTTATTTATAGGCGATTTGCTGCAACTGCCACCAGTAGCCAAAGAGGTAGATCAGCGGGTTTTGTCTAACTATTACAACAGCAATTATTTTTTTGCTGCTAAAGCCTTAGATCAGGCACCTCCTTTATTTATCGAGCTCGATAAAATTTACCGACAGAGTGATGAAAGCTTTATTACTGTCCTCAACCGCTTTAGAGATAATAAAGTAACTCAGGCCGATATTGATGCGCTTAATAAGCACTACAAAGAAAATTTTAAACCGCAGTCGGAAGACAAGTACATACAGATCACAACGCACAACTATAAAGCAGATGCCATCAATAAAAATGAACTTGATCAACTAAAGGGCAAAATTTATAGCTATTCGGCTAGTATACAGGGTGATTTTCCTGATTCTATGTATCCGGTATCAGACAAACTTGAGCTAAAAAAGGGTGCACAAGTCATGTTTCTCAAAAATGACTCGAATGAGGAAAAACGGTATTTTAATGGGAAAATAGGTGAAGTCACGCACCTTGCTGATGACAACATCGAGGTGACTTGCGAAGGTGAAGAGCCCATTGTGGTGGAGTCTTATGAGTGGGAGAATGTAAGGTACACGCTAGACAAAGAAACTAATGAAATAGACGAAAAAGTAATCGGCAGGTACCAACAATACCCTTTGAAACTCGCCTGGGCCGTGACCGTGCATAAGAGCCAGGGACTCACTTTTGACAGGGCAATTTTAGACCTTACCGATGCTTTTGCCGCGGGTCAGGTGTATGTGGCCCTCTCCCGATTAACTTCTCTTGACGGTTTGGTACTGTCTTCTCCCCTTTCAACGAATGTACTTTCAAGCGATGAGGCCATTAATAGATTCAGTGCAAACAAGAAAAATCATGAGGCGCTCAAACAACAGCTATCCACTGATAGAAAAGCTTATATCGAACAGTTCGCTATCGAATCCTTTAATTTCTACAACCTGGCAACTCTCATAAATAAGCATTTATCATCTTTCGATAAAGCTGACAACCTATCTGTAAAGCAAGGGTATGAAAGCTGGACCAGGCAGTTAAGAAAAGACATTCACGACATAAAACAAGTAGCCGATACGTTTATAAACCAGATAAAGAAAATCCTTATAAGCCAGGGTGACTATTTGCCTACACTCACAGAAAGGGTAAATAAGGCTAAAGAATATTTTGACTCTAAGCTTTCTGAAATAAGAAGTGGTGTAAAAAAACATATTGATGAAGTTGCACTGAAAAGTAAGGTAAAGCAATACCTGAAAGAATTAGAAGAGATTGAGCTGGCTATTTACGCCAAGCAACAGGCTGTTGTTAAAATCGATATGCTACTTTTAGCCTTGAGCGAAGGAGGAGAATTAAATAAAGATCAACTACAAGCTACGGACCTTTACCTGTCGAGAAAGTCTGAGCCAAAGGTTTCTAAAAAGGATAAAACTCCCACACACGAGTTGTCTTACAAGCTCTATAAAGAGGGAAACGATATAGAAACCATCGCTGAAAAAAGAAATTTAGTGCCTGGCACGATCGCTGGTCATCTGTGTCATTATATCTCTACGGGAGACATAGACGTACTGGATTTTATAGCCGAAGATAAATTGAAAAACATAGTTACAGTCATAGACACCATAAAGACGGATAAACTCGGTGAGGTCAAATCAAAGTTAGGTGAAGAGTACACTTACTCAGATATAAAATTTGCCGTAGCACATCATAAATTTACTTCCAAAAA
>NZ_SMMD01000846.1 GCF_009711475.1 Fulvivirga aurantia | reverse complement strand
TTCTTTATTTTTGAGAATTCTACCATATAGTTTATACTTACCATTGTAAGGGTTTGGGAAAGAAATAATTGGTGTATCATGCTTGAAAAACGATGGCTTATAAATGACCCTCCGGAAGAGGAGGTTGTCAAAGTACTGTGTGAAAGTATTAACGTGAGTCAGCCAATAGCATCTATTTTGGCACAACGCGGAAAGACCTCATTCGATGAGGCTAAAGCTTTTTTTAGACCCAAGCTTTCGATGCTTCATGATCCTTTTCTTATGGCCGATATGCATGCGGCTGTCGATCGGGTGTACGAAGCCATTCAAGGGCAGGAAAAAATATTGGTTTATGGTGATTACGATGTAGATGGTACTACTTCAGTAGCCCTATTTTTTGGTGCTATAAATAAATTCTACCATCGCTCAGACTTTTATATACCTGATCGGTATAAAGAAGGCTACGGTATTTCTAAGCAAGGCATCGATTTTGCCATAGAAAATGGATATTCTCTTATCGTAGCATTAGACTGTGGAATTAAATCAGTTGAACTGATAAGCTATGCTCGGGACAATGGCATTGATTTCGTAATCTGTGACCACCACCGACCCGGAGATGAGCTGCCCCCAGCCATTGCATTACTTGATCCCAAACGTGCCGATTGCGAGTACCCTTATAAAGAATTACCAGGTTGTGGCATTGGATTTAAGCTATTGCAAGCCCTTTCAAAAAAGTATCCTGAGCTGAAGATTGACCCGTTTGATTTTCTTGACTTGGTGGCTGTGAGTATCGCCTCAGACATAGTACCTATCGATGGAGAAAATAGAGTGCTGGCCTATTACGGCATAAAAAAGCTGATGGATTCTCCAAAGCCGGGGCTGAAAGCATTGATGCGGTTGGCAGGAGTACCTAAAAAAGTAACCATTACGGGGATAGTCTTCGGGCTCGCACCACGTATAAATGCTGCCGGAAGAATTGACCATGCAAAAACCTCTGTACATATGCTTTTGTCAGAGTCTGAGGAGGAGGCCTATCATTTTTGCGATAAGCTCAACCTTAAAAACAATCAACGCAGAGATTTTGACTCTTCCATTACGCAAGAGGCCTTGGCTATGATAGAAGAAAGCGATAATCTAAAAATCGCAAAAAGCACTGTTTTATTTAATAATAGCTGGCACAAAGGTGTAATAGGCATCGTGGCTTCCCGATGTATCGAAAAATTTCACCGACCCACAATTATTCTTACAGAATCTAACAACAAGGCTACCGGATCTGCAAGGTCTGTTCCCGGTTTTGATGTCTATGAGGCCATCTCACAATGTAGCGATTTGCTCGATCAGTTTGGTGGCCACATGTATGCCGCTGGACTTACCATGGATGTTGACAAAGTGCCGTTGTTTCAGGAAAAGTTTGAGGAGGTTGTTTCCGGGAGTATTCCGGAAGAATTACTCACACCTCAAATAGAGATAGACACGGTTATCGATTTTGACCAAATCACGGCTAATTTTTTCAGTGTTTTAGATCAAATGGAGCCATTTGGGCCAGCCAATCCTAAACCAGTGTTTATGGCTGAGAACGTGTTTGTGTATGGACATATTAAGCTGATTAAAGGCAAACATTTAAAATTTACTGCGCAGCAAGTAGATCGTGATAAGAAGTTTGAAGTAATTGGCTTTAATCTTGCTCCTATCGAGAAGAAACTGGCAGATGGCGTGCTGTTTAAAATGGTCTTTACTATTGAGGAAAACCATTTTAGAGGTATGACTTCTATTCAGTTAAATGTAAAGGATATCAAATTTGATTAGTTATTTTTGCTCATTATGATTTTAAGGTCTGAGAATTTAGTAAAGAAATATAAAAAGAGAACGGTTGTAAACCATGTATCTGTACAGGTAGAACAAGGTGAAATTGTAGGACTGTTAGGGCCTAATGGAGCCGGTAAGACAACAACCTTCTACATGATTGTAGGTCTTATTAAACCCAATGAGGGAGAAATTTTCTTAGATGGTGAAAATATCACAGACTTACCAATGTACCGTAGAGCTAAGCTCGGCATTGGTTATCTGGCGCAGGAGGCTTCCGTTTTTAGAAAGCTTACCGTAGAGGAAAACATCATGGCGGTATTGGAAATGCGTAATATTCCGAAGAAAGAGCAGAAAGAAAAGATGGAAGCACTTCTGGAAGAATTTAGTCTTACGCATGTGAGAAAAAACCTGGGCGTGGTACTCTCAGGTGGAGAAAGAAGAAGAACCGAAATTGCGCGAGCACTGGCCGTTGACCCTAACTTTGTTTTACTAGATGAGCCATTTGCAGGTGTAGACCCAATTGCTGTTGAGGAAATTCAGACTATTGTAGCCAAGCTTAAAGAAAAAAATATTGGTATCCTCATTACCGACCACAATGTAAACGAAACACTTTCGATTACAGATAGAGCCTATCTTATGTTTGAAGGAAAGCTACTTAAAGCAGGATCTGCTGAAGACCTTGCTGCAGATGAGCAGGTAAGACGAGTTTACCTCGGGCAAAGCTTTGAATTGAAGCGAAAAATTTAACCTTTGCGATTCGGCAATGTTGTGTAAATTGATAATTTCATAAATTAGAAAAGAACTACATTGGATATACTCAACTCCATATTAACCTGGGTAATGAAAAAGCGAATTCATCAGATGGAGCTTTTTATGAAGTACCCGCATGATGTACAGGAGGAGCTTTTTAAACGCCTGGTTAGCGAAGCTAAAAATACGGAGTTTGGCAAGAAATATGGGTTTGCAGAAATATCCAATTACGAGCAATATAAAGAGAAAGTACCTACCCACTCTTACGAGCAGCTCTACCCATATATAGAGCGCCTCATGCGAGGTGAGCAAAATATCTTATGGCCTTCTGAAGTTACCTGGTTTGCCAAATCATCTGGTACAACCAATGCACGGAGTAAATTCATCCCTGTTTCTCAGGAAGCTTTAGATGATTGCCATTTCAAAGGAGGGAAAGACCTTATCTCTATCTACGTCAACAATTATCCTGAAACGAAGATGTTTACTGGGAAAGGTTTGACGATTGGTGGCAGTCACCAAATCAATGAATACGACCCCAATGAAAACTCATATTATGGAGATGTATCTGCAGTAATCATGCAGAACCTACCATTATGGGCACAGCTCATCCGTACGCCAAAACTGGATGTAGCGCTCATGGATAAATGGGAAGAGAAGATTGAAAAAATGGCCCTTGTTACATCAGAAGAAAATGTGACTAACTTTGCTGGTGTACCTACCTGGACTATTCTACTCATTCAAAAAGTGATGGAGCTTACAGGTAAAGATAACATTCTTGACGTATGGCCAAATCTGGAGGTTTTCTTTCATGGTGCAGTTGCTTTCGGGCCTTATCGGGAGCTTTTTAAAAAGCTAATTCCTTCTGAGAAAATGAGCTATGTAGAGACCTACAATGCATCTGAAGGGTTTTTTGGCATAC
This sequence comes from Fulvivirga aurantia, assembly GCF_009711475.1. Taxonomy (GTDB): domain Bacteria; phylum Bacteroidota; class Bacteroidia; order Cytophagales; family Cyclobacteriaceae; genus Fulvivirga; species Fulvivirga aurantia. The sequence goes on along the minus strand of NZ_SMMD01000846.1, from coordinate 7,550 downwards.
AAGATCAAAAAGACAGTACCGAACTGCTCCTCATGCTCGATTATGGTATCTTCTACGAATTTATTCCGTCTGAAGAGATTCATGAAGAGCACCCTAAAACAATAGGATTACATGAGGTAGAACTAGGTAAAAATTACGCCATGCTTATTTCTACAAACGCTGGTTTGTGGAGGTACAATATTGGCGATACCATCAAGTTTACCTCGATTGATCCATATAGAATTAAGATTTCTGGAAGGACGAAGCATTTTATTAACGCTTTCGGAGAAGAGGTAATTATTGAAAATGCAGAATCAGCAATAACCAAAGCTTGTGAGGCAACTGAAGCAATAATTGATAATTTTACGGCAGCTCCTGTGTATTTTGACGAAGGTAATCGCGGTGGACATGAGTGGATCGTTGAGTTTAAACAGCCACCTAACGATCAGCGGAGATTTGATGAGGTACTGGATATTACGCTTAGAGAGATTAACTCTGATTATGACGCCAAGCGATATAAAGATATGGCACTACAGCCACCTATAGTTCATCATGTAAGTCAGGGTACGTTTTACAATTGGATGAAAAAAAGAGATAAGCTGGGTGGACAAAATAAAGTGCCCCGATTATCCAATAACCGGGAGCACATTGATGATATCCTGAATATGCTCAGGGCTTAATTAAAGTCTTTACCTTCCTCCAGGGTTTGCAAATAAGCAGCTAAAAATTGCTTGCTGTTTTCTGGCGCTTTCTCATATGCTGTTTTTTCATATTTTAATGCTTTAGTGATGTCGCCATTGGCCGAATAGCCTCTGGCCAAACCATGAGGAGCCAACCAGTGGTCAGGCCATCTTTTGTTAGCTTTCTTAAAGATCTCTAAGGCCTCTGCATCCTGATCCTGCCCTATGAGTAATCGCCCATAATTATAGTAGTTGTTGATTGTAGCTGAAGGGTCTTTCAAGGCCTCTTCCATTACTGATTGAGCTTCATCAGTTTTACCCATGGCTGATAATACAGAAGCCTTAGTCTGTAATGTTTGGAAGTTTTTTTGACTGTAAAACTGCCCTTCTACTGCGTTATTAGCATATGTTAGTGCTTCTTCCAGATGCACATTATTACTCACGAGATAATTAGCTGCAGCAGTCCAGGAAGTGAGGTTAAAGCCCGGGCTAGATTCTAACTCTGCCTGTAAATTCTGATACACGATTTCCGGAGTATCAAAAGCTATTGTCACTGGGATACGCTTTTTTTCCCAATCAAGTGCAAGAGTAGCTTCATTGTTGCTCACAGCAATGAAATTATAAGTCAGTAGGTTGGTTTGAGGAATTTCCACAGTTTCTACCTCTACACGCAATGCATCATCTGCTTTGTCATAAAAATAACTTCCCCAGGCACTGGTTTTCTTATTAAAAATCACTGTGGCATTCCCATCTTCCATCACCGCTATATGTAACCCGTATGTACCAGCTGATAGTTCTTTACCTCCTATCTGTGCATCATGAGATAGGCTTATAGTTGTATTTTCATTAGCACCGGCTCTCCATGGTGCTTCTGTGGCAGTGCCAAAACCTAAGTTATTATACCCGTAGGGGACTACATTCCCCCAAATATCGCCCGATCGGTCTTGTCCTTGTGGGCTTATCACATTGGGTCGGCTGTAGTTTACAGTGATTTCAGAAATACCTACAGTCTGTTTTACTGTGGCCTGAGCACTGGCTCTTGGTAATGTTACTCCCTGAGCAAACACTGTTGTGCCTATAAAGAGGCATAGAATTGTCAGGGCAATCGAATAGGTAGATTGTCTCAATTTCATGATAGTAATTTTAGTGAAAGGTTGTTTTTGGTAAGCTCTGATTCTTCTATCTCTAATTACGAAGACAGTAAAGAGGAGTTCATTCCATTACACAACTATCACATTTATCATGATAAATGGTCTGTTTCAGAAAAAATAAAGCCCAAATTGGGGTATTAGGAATTGTCTTTCTTGCTCGATTTGAGCAGGTAGGTTTTGTTTTCTTCTCCCTCTACTATCCTTCTTATGTTTTTATGGTGTGTCCATACGATTACGATAAACAAGAAGAAGCCGAAGATAATTAGCAATGGCTCGCTAGACTTAAACCTTGGAACGAATACTAAAAGACTAGGGAATGTAAGCGTTCCTATAATAGAGGCCAACGATACGTACTTTGAAATAATGAGGGTAATTAGAAAAACCGCTATACAAACCAGCGCAACTTCGTAGTGTACCGCTACCATCATACCCAACAAAGTAGCTACTCCTTTGCCACCTTTAAAGTTTATAAATGCAGAAAAGATGTGACCTGTTACCGCTACGATACCGAGTATAAGCTTTGCAGTTACCAGGTATGACTCTTCTATGTAACCAAGATTCATAAGGATTACTGCTATAGAAGCTGCCAACATACCCTTTGTGATATCGGCCAGCATAACAATAGTACCAGCTTTTTTACCAAGTACTCTAAATGTATTTGTTGCCCCAGGATTGCCGCTGCCGTGCTCGCGCACATCTGTATTGTAAAAAGCCTTTCCAAACCATACTGCTGTTGGTACAGACCCTAAAAAATATGCTACTACTGCCGCTATTCCTACTGCAACTAAATTCATTCAATATTTAATTAGTACGAAAAAAAAGAAGTAAGTAAATAACTCACTTCTTAAACTAAGAGTTCAAAAATACGTTTTTTAGTACAATTTTGGAAATCAGAAGCCATCGTCATCATCCTCGAAGCCATCATCTTCGTCTTCTGTACCACCGAATCCATCCTGAGCATTGGGGTCGTCAACAGGGTCTTCAATTTCAGCGTCAAGTTCGTAAATATCATCAATGCCATAATATTGCAACCTGAAGCGATTGATATAATTCAGAACTTCTGCTTTACTGGCAGGAGCAAATATAAGGTCACCTAGCTTAGCCTTAGACCCATTACTTTTTTTGCTAATAACATCATTGAAATTGTTATTAGACGAATACACAAGCAAACGACTATCTTCCAGACTGAAGTAGAACCATGAAGCAGCAGAAGCTTTTACAAATAAATTGAGCACCGGCCCACCTGCTTCATTTTTCTTTATTTCAAAAAAGCCGTCAAAAGCAGCGTTGAGATCATACCGATTGATGTTAGATAACCCCAGCTTGCCTTCACTGTAAAACGCCTGATAGTCTGAAGAATATTTGAAATCTACATTGGCAAAAGTCAATGGCATAGAAGATTGCTTAGACATCTCACCCAAAGGCACATAATCCAACATCGAGCGTTCTTCATACTCTCTTGCAACTCTTTCTCCTGCTATATCTGCCAGTTTGTAAAGTAGTTGTGTTTGATCTCCCAGCCCTTCAGGAGCACCTAAATTGTTAATAACATCAATCATGTCAGCAGCCATCAAATCGAAGGCCTGAGAAGGGACTGGCTCAAAGTTTAAAGTAATGAAAGTGTTGAGACTGAACTCGCTTCTTTCATTGTTGCCTACACCTATAGCTGCGGCATTTACATTTACATCTTTCGCTGGATTGACAAAGTTTACCGGGCCTTCGAATTCTACATAACCAGTATCATCGTTAAATCTGAAAATTTTTCCTGCTAATGACTTACCAGCTGCTTTTAAAGAATCTTCTATCACATACTGGTTTTTTTCCTGATCAAAAAACAGCATACCAGAAGGGGTAAAGAAATCTTCATCGTCCGGTGTATATTTTTCTTCAATAAAAGTAGTGTAAAGGCTATTATCACCAGCAGAAAAGTTAATGCCAGCTTCAAGTCTGCGACCATCCTCGGTAAGGGCTTTGTCAAAGTTGATCATTACCTCTTTCTGGTCACCGGTGCTGGAGTGCTCAATCCACGTGTTGTAACCCGCTCTATTTAAGTCTAGCTTGATAAAGCCGTCTAATTGCATGGCAGGCTTATGAGCGTAAAGTGTCATGTCGCCCTTGTAAAACATCGATGGACTGATTACAATATTTTGAGTTTCACTAATTGAACCATTAGCCACTGTATGTCGTTCTGTCTCACCTTTTCTTGAGCCTGGTACTGGTACTTCTTCCAACCTGAAGTCCTCTACTTTTATCGGAAGGGTGTCATTCAGTGCGTTTACAAACTGATAGGTAGCATACCCGCTAAATTCATTTCTACTTTTTATATCAATCACACCTTCTGTCAAGCGGTGGTATTCGTTGAGTGTATCTAAAATAATGGTTGTGTTTGTAAGCGTACCTATTCTTGAGTTTTCTAAAATCAAAACCTCGTTGTTTTCAGGGGTGATTTTAGCATCTGCAACTACGATAAATGGAATACCACTGACCTTTAATTCGGAAGTGTTGATATCATATTCGGCTTCAGTGGCATTGAAACGTAGTGAATCCAGGTCTTCTCTGGTAGTATAGAAATAAGAGCTTTCCAGAGGAACATCTTCCGGCTTCGACATGGTGATTTTTTCATCAATCAGATCCCAGCGAGCTTGAGTAATAGATGTTTTGAATTGCGCAAACGGGAAGGCGATTGCTGCCTCTCCTTCAACCTCAGGACTTATAACCGCATAATTTTGCTCCAGGTTAAAGGCAAGCCTCACATCATCACCATAAAGCGCGGGTTTATCCGGGTTTTCAGATTCCAGTTCAAATTGAGCATGTCGAGCACTAAACCGATCTTTTTCGAAAGTCATTTCATTAGACTCTGAGACCGACCCACGAGTAAGTAATTTGCCTTTTCCATACACTCCTGAGTTGGAAATAATCGCTGTACCATCAAGAGCAGCCGTTTCATCATAGAAATGTAAGGGCTCCTCTATATTGGAGATATACATGCTGTCTTTCTTTGGCAGCCATTTCATTTTAAAGTCCGACAGATTGGCTTGAGGGAAAATTATGCCTCCATAATCTTCTTCTCTCATGCTAAAGTTTTTTCCTGTAGCCACGACCGAGTCGGGGTAGAATATAAAATCATCAGAAAACATGGTGGTAGTAAGGAAGTCAATTGTCCCGCTCCCGCGTAAACCACCTTTGTCGAGCTTCAGGTCGTCATAAAAGGTACCTTCTCCCTCGTATAATTGGTATCCTTCAGGGGGTACTTTATGGTAAAAACCTAAAGAGTTGTCTTCCATGATACTCAGCTTTTCTTCAAAAACTGGAAACATACCACTGGATATAAACGAGCCCTCAAAACCAATGGTGGAAGGATCGGAATCTCCCAGACTGTCCAGATCGAAAGGAGGGACCATGAAATACACGGATCGATCGTAAGCACCAGCCAGTACATTAGGTCTGTCAAAATAAACGACAGCACCTTTTTTAGAGTCAAACTTAGGGAAGTTGGTATTCTTTACTTTTCCAGATTTGTTAGAAGGCTTATTGATATATAAGGTTCCGGAGCTGCTTTGTAGGTTGTTGCCCACATCTCCGGCACTTACTGAGTCTGTAGAAACAAGCGTGTTATCTACTTTTTTACTTGGATTATTTCCCTTGCCAACATAAAACTGGATGGAGTCAATTTCATTGAGATAGATAAGAAAGCTGTCGTATTTAAAAGTAAAATTACGGCCAATGTATTCAAAATTACCGGCTCTTACTTTCCCGTTAAATGAGAAGTCACGATCCTGTAAAAATGTAATTTCGCTGCTATCAGGCTCAATCATCACATTTAATGAATCACTTACTTTAAACTGCTCAACACCCCTTATTTTTAGTTTACGTTCTTTAAAGTTGAGCGTAATGTTAGGATCTGTGTGAGTAACCGAGGCTAAGATTATATCATCATAATCGGTTTTACCAGCCTTTGAATTGTATAAGTGATGCGCTTTCTGTTTTACTGTGACCAGGTCATTTTTAGCATCAAACCCTATAAGTCCTTTTCTAGCCAAAAATACCATGGCCCCCCGAATGATTTTCTCGTCTTTTCTAAATGATTTTGCCAGATCACTCACGTAAAACTCATCGGTACCTTCTTTATTGGCATAATAAACGACCAGTGAAAGCGGGTTGAAGTTATAAAGTTTATCACCCAGAGATCGATAATCTTCATAGCTGTAATGCTCGGCAGACTCAATTACCGATGGCACCATTCTCCTGGCGCCTAAGATTGAGGCATCAAGACTGTCAGACTTAAGATCCCAACGGATAATATCTGCGGTAAAATCTACATTAAAGAAAGTAGAAGTGAAGGGAGTGTCTTTAAACGGGCCTTTGTCTTTTTGCACAACCAGCTGTTTGGAATTGTAATCGTATTTAAGCCTAACTGATGGATGATAAATTGAGTCATTGCCCTGATAGATGACCAAAGATGCTCTCTCTGTTCGAATAGTTGAGTCCTTAAACTCAAAGACTTTGGCTCTGGCTCTAAAAAGCTTAGCAGGTTTATTTTGCACTTCTATCATTGAGGTACCACCGAGTATCGATGTACTAAGAATTTTACTTCCTCTCATAGAAAAGCCACCCTTATAGATCAAGTCCTGACCGAGATCCTGAAGCCTGATGTTTGCATAGTAAGATTCAAACCTTGGATAGGTGCTGGTGGTTGTGGTGTCATGCCTCACACTTCGGTACTCAAAGGCACCGTCAACAGGGTCTTTGACTTTTCCTTTATAGGTGAGTTTAGCTGATTCGGCTTTTAAGTAAGGCTTTGTAGTATTGAAACTGTAATCAGTAAAGGTGGCAAATACGCTATCTGAGCTTAGTCCTGCCATTGACCAATCGAATCGGCCGCCAGCACCAACAAACTGATTTGTAGCTATAAGAAAATCACCCTTGCCGCCTGAAATAAATACAGAGTCATATGGAGTAACGAAATTTAGATCAACCTTTTCGAAACGGATTACGGGGCCACTAATAACCGGTAAAACATTGCCACCAGTTACAGCCGCAAGCATATCCTCGTCAGAAGATTCTTCATCAGTCCACTCAGTATCCCAATCATCATCTTCCCAGTCGTCTTCTTCCCAATCGTCTTCGTCATCCCAATCATCATCCTCCCAGTCATCATCCTCCCAATCGTCCTCTTCCTCCCAGGTATCTTCATCAGCCCACTCATCATCGGCAGGTTGCTCTTCTACTACCTCTGGTATTTCTTCCACAGGAACTTCCGTGGCAACATACTCAAAAGAGTAGCTGTCGTTGAGTACAAATAATTTGTTTGAATTGGCGTGATACAAAGCCCGGTGCGAAAAGAAGGCATTCATAGTCCTTAAATAATTAAGCACACCTTCCCTATTCTGATTCTCAATGACACTTGCTGTCATATTGAGGTATTCGGTCAATTTATTACTCTCCAGGCCTTCTTTATTTATTGCATTAGCTATAGATTTAAGATAGGCGACTAATGCTGGCCTTACCTTGTATCCTTTAGCTAAAAGTGACTTGGATTGAGCGATTACTTTAGTTTGCTGGGATTGATCCAGGCTCTGCCATGCCATTGAGAAGTTTTCTGCAACCTCTAAGGCACCTTCATTGCGTGTTGCGGTAAGTATGGTATTTACAGAGTCAGCAAAAATGGTCGGGTCATCAGGCAGAATATCTCCCTGGCTAAAAGCCATAAAGGGTGATGCTATAAAAAGCAAAATGTATA
>NZ_SMMD01000879.1 GCF_009711475.1 Fulvivirga aurantia | reverse complement strand
ATTACGATAAATGGTAAGTCACATGGCCAGTTACAATTAAATGATTATATAGATGCAGTTGTAGATGACCCATTATCTATGACGATCTGTTTTGACGATGTATGTAATAACTATTCTTTTACAAATCGAAAGATCAATTATATAGAATGTTCTTATTCGTCAAAAACAGATAAAATTGAAACTACAATAATGCCCACCAATGAAGGTGAGTTTTATTTAAAGAATATTAATTTTCATAAAGCAAAAAGAAAATGATAAAAGATATAAAACTACCGAAAAGAAACCCAAGGAAATTCATTCCTGAAGATTTTAAGGTAGAGAACTGGGAAGGATTAGAGCCTTATTTTAAGGATTTGCTTGAGCGAGATATTAATAATGTCACTGAGCTCAGAAAATGGTTTCAGGATAGAAGCGAGCTAGAGTCAATCATATCTGAAGATGCCGGTTGGAGGTATATCTACATGACCAGATATACTGATAATCAGGAGTATACTCAGGCCTATCAACATTTTGTGCAACAGATACAGCCTAAAATTGCTCCGGTATCTGATAAACTAAATAAGAAGGCCTTAAATAGCCCATATCTCAAGGAGCTTGAGAAAGAAGATGGCTTCGATATTATGATACGAAGCCTGAAAAAGGCAGTTGAAATATTTAGAGAGAACAATATTCCGATTTTTACGGAGATACAAACCGAAACTCAAAAGTATGGGCAGCTAAGTGGCGCCATGACAGTAGAGTTAGACGGTCAGGAGCTGACGCTACAACAGGCAGCAGTGAAATTACAATCGCCAGACCGTGAACTTAGAGAAAAGGTTTATCACCGTATTGCTGAGCGTAGACTTACAGATAAAGACAAGTTTAATCAACTTTATAGCAAATTGATAAGTCTGAGAGATCAGGTGGCCAAAAATGCTGATTTTAAGAACTTTAGAGATTATAAGTTTGCCAGCATGGGCCGTTTTGATTACTCACCACAAGATTGTTTTGATTTTCACGAATCGGTAAAGAAAGAAGTAGTACCCATGCTGGATCAGCTTGCTGCTGAGCGTAAAAAGGCATTGGCTGTTGATACCTTAAGACCGTGGGATAAAGCGGTTGATCCTGAAAATCGTGAGGCACTTAAGCCATTTAAGGATAGTAAAGAACTCACTGAGAAGACAATAGCCTGTTTTAAAAAGCTGGATCCATTTTTAGGGCAATGCTTAGAGATTATGGACGAAATGGGCCATCTAGATTTAGAATCGAGAAAAGGAAAAGCACCAGGAGGATACAATTATCCACTTTCAGAGATTGGCGTTCCATTTATATTTATGAATGCCACCTCAACTTTAAGAGACATGATTACCATTCTCCATGAAGGTGGTCATGCGGTTCACTCGTTTCTCACCCGAGATCTTGAGCTGAGTGATTTTAAACATACCCCTTCAGAGGTAGCCGAACTGGCTTCTATGAGTATGGAGCTTATTTCAATGGATCACTGGCACTTGTTCTTTGACAATGAAGATGATTTGAAAAGAGCGAAAAAAGAACACCTGGAGCAAATTATTGAAACACTACCATGGGTCGCAACCATTGATAAGTTTCAACATTGGGTGTACGAAAATCCTAATCACGTTGAGGAAGAAAGAATTAATAAATGGAATGAGATATTCAATGATTTTTCTGATACGATCACTGACTGGGAAGGTTTAGGCGACAATAAAGACCACCTGTGGCAAAAGCAGTTGCACTTGTACGAAGTGCCATTTTATTATATAGAGTATGGTATGGCACAACTTGGAGCGGTAGCAGTTTGGAAAAACTTTAAAGAAGATAACCAAAAAGGATTGGGAGGCTACCTGAATGCACTTAAGCTGGGCTACACCAAATCAATACCTGAAGTTTACGAAGCGGCTAATATCAAATTTGATTTTAGTCAGGCATACATCAAAGAATTGATGGAGTTTGTAAATCAGGAAATCGAGAATCTTTAAAATAGCAATAATAAAAAAGGAGTAATACTGTCAGTGAAATTTCACGTGGTGGTATTACTCTTTTTGGTTTATCAAAAGATCAGTCCTTCATTACGACATCCCTGATCTCTTTCTTTTTGGAATAGGTTTCGTTGAGCTTTCGTGTAAGCGTATCGAGTTTGGCAGATGTAGTTTTTACATGTTTTACATATCTCTTTACACGATCTGTGCTGTAGTTATCTTGCTCGATGTTCCTCATCAATCCCTGAAGAGTGGCTACCGGCCCTCTCAAACCATGGGAAATGTCAAACAGTATTTCCTCCAGCGTTTGCTCATATTCTTTTCGATCCGTGATATCCTGAAAAATGCCATACCATATGATGTTGCCATTATCTTTTCTTTCAGGTGTAGCTTTAGCCTGATGCCAAGAAATACGAGAGCCATTTAATACGCGATATTCGAAATTCCACTCACTGAGGTTCTCAAACGAATCTTGTATTTTTTTTCTCAGTACTCTTATATCCTGTGGGTGCACATAATCCAGAATGTGAAGTGGTTTTTCCATTAAATGTTGAGGGTCAAGCTCAGGATGTAATCTGGATATGCCATTGCTTATAAATCTAAAAGAAACCGTACCGTTGAGGGCCATTTCAAACTGAAAGAGAGCCCCAGGTGCTTGATCTGTAATCTTCTTAAGCCTTGTGGCAGTTAGGTTGAGGCGCTTACTTTGCTCATCGAGTAATTTGCGATCGTTGAGATAGCTCATTACTTTATTTGCCAGCAGGCCAAGTGCTTTTTTTTGATTTTCTGAAATCTCCCGGGGCTTATTATCAATAACACAGAGCGTACCGAGTACATGACCATTGGGTGTCTCAAGCGGGGCGCCTGCATAAAAACGAATGAATGGCTCACCTGTAACTAGTGGATTATCTCTAAACCGATCATCATTCACAGGGTCGGAGACCACGAGTATTTCATGAGGCTTATTGAGTGCATGTTGGCAAAAGGCCTGTGATCGCGGAGTCTGATTTTTGTCGAAGCCTACATTAGCTTTAAACCACTGTCGCTCATCATCTACAAGAGAGATAAGCGACACAGGTGTATCACAAATGGCAGACGCAATTTCTACTATTTCGTCTAGCTCCTTATCAGGTACAGTATCTAATATGTTGTAGCTCTTAAGCTCGTCTAATCGACTGTTCTCATTTTGGCTCATATCAAACTTACGGATTGTGGTTTTTTCTGGCGGGTAATTATAGAACAATGATATGTAAATGGCTCTTTCATTCAAAAGGTTCAAATAACTATTTTAAAATCGAAATTTTAACGTGATAGGAGTAAGCTGTGGCTGATAAATGGCTTACAATACCGGATTTTGCAGCAACCAGGTAGAGCAAACCATATCGTTTTCTAAGGCTTTGCTTTGATTAAGCTGATGTCTCAGGTAGCTACGGAAGAGTCTTTCTTTTTCAGGATAGAGTTTAGAGAGTTTTTCTACAGCGTCAGCAATGTGCTTGTTGTTATGTCGATTGATTTTTCTCACTTGAGATTGTGGCCAAATGACGTGATCTACGATTTTGAGTTTGCTATCAATAAGTTGCTGGCTAAACTCAGCCTGAGTCATAGATTCTGAAATATTCTCGATGTCTATGGCACACGCTGCTTCGAGTATAATGTAACCATCTCTTGCGATACAGGTTTTTAGTAGATCGAGTGTTTCTTTTACATTGCCAAGCAAAGCAGAGTCGTAGCCATAAATCAGAATATCGGCTTGTTTAATTTTTGGTATAACCTCCCTGACGTCTGCTTTCTTAAAATAAATATCATCAGCATATTGTCTGGCTAGTGTAAAGGCTTTAGCACTTTCAATAAATTGAGGGATGATATCAATACCCAGGCCTTTAAAAGAAAAATGATCTCGGAGCTGTAGCAGAACAGCACCTTTGCCACATCCCACATCAACAATATAGTTTATAAGGGCAAAATCGTCTATATTATTTTGTATGAGCTCGATAATGTATTCCGGTACACTTCCAAGTTCCCAGAGGTTTTCGAAGATGGATGGCAAGAATGGCTCAATTTGTCCGTCCTTTATATCAAGAGAGTCGTAAAACTCTTGCTTTGAGTTACTCATGTGTTTAAGAGATTCCTTAGATCACAACAATTTATTCCTTTTATCAATTTATTAAAAGAAAAACATATAAATTATTGTAATTCTGACACTTATGAGCTTATTCTCTTACAGTTTTTTATCAAAATAGGCGGTAATCTCATTTTTAATATTTTCCCATTGCGCTTTATTGCCCTGTAGTGACTCAAAAATTTCTTTAGCCTTTGAAGTACCAAACCCCTTTGCCTCTTTGAAGCCTATTTTTGGCGGTAGAGACAACTCGCCACTATTGACTATGGCATCTATTATAAAAGGTTTTTTTGAGATTTTAGCCTTCTTTATAGTCTCAATGATGTCCTTGGCTTTTTCAACTTTTACTCCTTCACCACCAACTATTTGTGAGAACTGCGCAAAATCAAAATTATCTACTTTAAGCGCATCAAAGTTTGGCGCCAATCCTGCTTCTTCCATTTCTATTTTAACAAACCCTAATTCTGAGTTATTGAAAACAAGGATTTTAATAGGCAAATTGTATTCTACAGCCGTAGAAAGATCGTTGAGCGACATATTAAACGCACCATCACCCACGAGGGCCCACACCTCACGCTCAGGGTAAAGTAACTGTGCCCCGATAGCCGCAGGCAGACCAACAGCCATGGAACCATGATTAAACGCTCCGATCACGCGCCTGTCGCGGTGAAAGTTCATATAATTTGTCGACCAGATAGCTGACGTGCCAGTGTCGATTACGAATATAGCATCGTCTGCAGCAATATCGCTTATCGCTTTAGCGAAAGCTTGTGGATGCAAAGGCTCCAGGTCATGGGAAGTCTTAGCTTCATCGTCTTTGGTCTTTTTCCAGTCTAAGAAAGAGTGATTACAATCATCTAAAAATGATCGATCAGATTTTTCTGCAACACTCTCCAGAAGTAGGGGAATGATTGATTTGATATCCCCATGTAAGCCTAAATCTACAGAAGTGCGATTACCAATACTTTCAGGTCTAATGTCTATTTGTATGGTTTTGGTGTTTTCGGGTAAGAACTCTGTATAAGGAAAATCAGTACCTAACATGAGCAGTAGGTCGCAATCCATAATTGACTTGTAGCCCGATGGGTTGCCAATAAGGCCTGAAAGACCTACTACATTGGGTGCTTCATGATCGAATATATCAGCTGATCGCACGGTGTGTGTAATGGGGGCCTTTATTTTCTCTGAGAAGTTTAAAACATCCTGCTTGGCCTCACGGCAGCCGGCTCCGGCCAAAATACCTACAGAGGTTGCATTATCTATCATTTGAACAGCTGCATCTAATTCAGACTTGGCAGGGATAATACTACTGCCAGAGCGGAAGACTTTGTGCACGAAATCCTGATTTTCGGCCGGTTGTGTGGCGATGTCTGCGGGTAATTCAATGCGACAAACACACTTGTGATTTACCGCTATGCTTATGGCTCTCAAAATTACCCGTGGTGCCTCGGCAGCAGATCTTATAATGGCCTGATGCTCACATATATCATCAAACACTTTTTTAAGGTCCACCTCCTGATGGTAGTTTGTGCCAATATGTTCTGTGGGAATCTGTCCTGTAATGGCCAATACTGGTGATCGTTCTTTTTTAGCATTATACAGACCATTTACCAAATGAAGTGCTCCCGGTCCTACAGTACTTGCACATACACCCAGATTGTCGCTAAGCTCACCTTGTGCGAATGCAGCGTATGAGCCATTTCCTTCATGTTTTACCTTTATCCACTCAAGTTGTTTGTGCTCTTTAATAGCCACAACCAGAGGGTTTAGGGCATCACCGGCAACTCCAAAGATATGTTTCACACCTTCTGTTGCCAGTATTTCTAATAATTGTTCGGAGACATTCATGGTTAGTCAAGGGTTAATTGGGGGGTGTCAAGCTTTTTGCCTGACTTCTAACTAACCACACCTACATCATAGTGTTATCAAATTTCCTTTCTTGTAAGAAAGCTGATGCCTAACCAAACAAACCATACAATCTGACCAAGGCCAAATATTGCCTGTGTACTTTGGAAAAACGTACTCTGAGAGAAGTAACTTAATGAAGAAAGAAGTGTAAGTGTACCGGCCAAGCCGACTAGAATTCCCAGATAATGCAGCCAGGCAGAGAATTTTCTGACTGTAAGACCAACAAAACTTATCGTAAGCACCCAAATGGCTCCTACTATTTCTATGCCACCTCCCAGTGCATCTACTATAACATTTGTGGTTCGGTGTATGATAAGCGCCTGACTGGGGTCTTCCAGAAAATAAGTTTCTAAGATTTCTAAGCTGGAAATGAAAATTAAGCTGCTGGCCATAACTAAAACTGACCAGGTGTACCCGACTCCCGATACAAATTTCATGAGGTAAGGTGCATGTGATTTGAAGTACTGATCGATTGACTGCACCAAAATAATTAGAATGAAACTAAACGCTATGCCTATGATGAAATACCCAAGAATATAAATGTCTCTGTTGTTAATGAAGAATTGCAACCGCTCCTGGGCACTTGTGATGCCTGAAGTGTCCAAAACTCCAAAGAATAGTATGAAGCCTAAGATATAGGTGATCGCTTCTGCTATAGCTGAGAGTCCTCCCAGGTATTTTAGTTTTTTGCTCATGGGTATGGCTTTTTGATGATTCCAAATGATCATACGGACGCGCAGACTCCAGTAGTGATTATAATTGGTGGTAGGTGTTAGAAGTAGATTATTGGTTTTGTAAAGGGAGTGAGGCGGGAGGAGGGGGTAGTTGACTTTAATATGAATTGCCTAATTTCTCCAAATTATTATTTAGTCTTCTAAGCTCTATTAAAAGAGAGTCCTGCTTTATTTGATTAATAGAATCTGCATTATTTGACATAGAATTTAAAAATGAATCAACAAGTTTTTTTAAACCGTGACTCTGAGTTTTTAAAGGTCTGCGTAAGCCAGTAGCAAGCGTATCATGTGGTGAGTAATTATTAGAACTCTTTCCAGGATTAATAACTATAGATTTATTACCAAGAAAATCACTCTCAAAATATACTTCGGAATCTTTAGGTATCTCAAAGTTTGGCTTGACCTCTAATGTAAATACAACTTTATACTTATCAGATAATTCTAATTCAGTTGCGTTTCCCACAGATAAGCCATTTACATAAACTGGTGCCATGGTATTTAATCCATCGGCATCATCTAATGCTAAATAATATGTATCGCTATTATGACAACTGGCCAAACAAAATCCAATTAAAGTTAGGGCTATAATATTTTTCATTAATAAAATTTATCTGCACGCAAAGAAAATAGTAGACCTTAAAATTAATTGAATAAAATGAGTTATTCAGAAGTGTAGTATTTAATTGATTTAATAATTATTGCATTAGGCCTGTCGCACAACAGGTATTAAATAATCTCATTATTATCTGATAAAAGCTGGTATAATCCTCTCTGCGGTTACTTGCAAGGTACTGTTGTCATTGTTATGATCAGTAACTACAATCATCAGATCAAGCTCCTCAATCAAAATGATAAACTGGCCACCGCCACCCTGAGCAGATACGCTTAAATAGTTTTTATCACCGTATTTCAGATCTGAACTCCACCAGTAGTAACCGTAGCCCTGCTTAGAGACATCTTTTCCGCCTCCGTAAACATCATCATCACCGGTTAGGAGGATCCTACTGGTGGCCTTGACCATGAATGCTTCCGGAATGAGCTGCTCGCCATTCCACCTGCCTTTGTTCATAGCCAGGATACCCCATTTGATCATATTGCGGGAGGTCAGGCTTGTGCCACTACCCGATCTTGGCAGGCCGCTCACATCGGTACGCCATTCATAATTGGTAATGCCCATTTTGTCGAGGAGTTCAGTTTTGATAAAATCCTTAGCTGACCCTGGCACAACAGCCTCAATGACCTGCATCACAAATATTGGATCGTACTGATACTTGAAACTCTGAGACGCTGTGGTAACAGGCGCACTATGCTCGAGAAAAGCTTGAACTTGTCCCTGGCCTTTTAACTGGTCTGGGTTTTTCTCAAATTCCTCTGTCTGCTCTTCACTAATTCGGATACCGGAACGCATTGTCAATGCTTGGTGTAGGGTGATCTTTTCTACACCCTCAACAAATTTTGTAGAATCCAGGTCTTTGAGAAAGCTGACCACAGGTTTGTCTAAATCGGCCATGGTAAGATAACCCAGCTGGATAGCACGGCCAAGCGCCAGGCAAGTGTACGCTTTAGTCGCAGAAGCCTGTGGATGAGGCAAATTGATGCGGCCTTTTCTGTAGTATGACTCAAAGACCAGTTTGCCCTCGTGTAAAACAAGAAAACTGTCGAAAGGGCCGTGTTTATTATCGGCAATCTCCTGTGCCAGGTTAAGAATCATCTCTTTATTGCCGCCATCAATACCTAATTTGCCCACCAGTAAGCCGTCTTTTCTGTCCGCTGGTGCTGGGTTGATATAGGCTTCTTCAAGCTCAGGAATGTCCCAGAATGAGAGCTCGGCTTCAGCTGCTGTAGCCTCTGGTGAGTGCCGATCACTTTGTTGGGAAAAACAACAAGTTGTGATGAAAATGAGTATCAGATATAATGGGCTTTTTACGTGTTTCATAGTATAGCGTCTAAATGTGTTAGATGACAACTTTTGATTCCATTTTTTAATAATTCTGACCATGATTGCAAAAGGCAAATGATAAAGAGAACTGAGGTGATATATTTCATTTCTTATACTTTTTAGACGTTATCATTTAGATCCACCAAACCATGCCGGTTGCCCGCCATTATCGATCATCCGTTTCATGGAAGAGGCATCTTTATTTATGATGTACAGATGATTATTATCTGCCTCATCACGGGATACAAATAGTATTTGAGAGCCATCAGCAGACCAAACAGGAGTAGAATCTCGCACATCGTTATGCGTCAATCTGGTCTGATTGCTGCCATCAACATCCATGATATAGATTTCGAAATTTCCATCCCTGTTAGACATAAAAGCGATTTGCTTTCCATCAGGAGAAACCTCCGGATGCCAGTTTTTTGCATTAGTGTTGGTCAGTTGAATCATGTTGGTGCCGTCTATATCAACTATGCAGATTTCACTTACTTCCGATTCCGAGTTATAGATTAATCTACCATCAGGCATAAAATCAGGAGCACCACCAGAAAGAGAGCCAACCTGCGTTTGTTGGCTGCCATCAGGATTCATTATCCAGAGCTCAAATTTCCAATCTCCTTCATCTCCATTATAGACCCTGGAGAAAGCTATTTTATTACCATCAGGTGACCATGAAGGGCTGTTGTCCCGCATATTTTGTTCATGCGTCAGTCTTTTTCTATTGGAGCCATCACTATTCATGGTGTGGATGGACCATGTTTTCCTACTATCGTATTTTGCATAAAAAGCCAGCTGCTTTCCATCAGGCGACCAGGCAGGATAACCATTACCTCCTTCATAGTCAGTGATTTTGATTTTTGATTTGCCCTCCACGTCCGTGAGATAAATTTCAGTATTGCCCGATTCCTTTGATGAGTAGGCTATCGGATAAGCGATTGGTTCGGGCCTCAGAGTCTCAATAATCCTGGCATCCAACCAGTAAGGATTTCCTTCCCAATAGGTACTTCCATCTTCTTTGACCTTTTCATCACCCCGCCAAAAGAATAGATATTTCCCATCGGGTGTCACCCTTGGGCGCTGTTCATAGGCATCTGTATTTATGTGAGGCCCCATGTCAATTGCCGGGCCCCATGTACCATCCGGCTGTCGAAAACTTATGTAGATGTCAGGTTTATTTTTGCCAGCTTTCTCAACATCCCACATGATGTAGGACTCATCCGGAGCAACAAAAGGGTGAGCCTTATATGTCCCCGAGTTTATATCATCGTTCATTCTTTGAAGCGGTTCATATTGACCGTTTATAAGCCGTGAATAACTCATATAGCCACTGCCACCATCAGCGAAATCTATAAAATAGAAATAATAGGTACCTTTTGCTGAAGCAGTGAAGCCAGTGAAATTAAGGTCTTTGAATTGTTCCAGATTATTTAATTCGGACAATCCAGGCTTAAATCGTTCCTCATGTTTATTTATGTCGGTGGACAAGACAGACGGCTCGCTCCAGTTGCTGTTTTTGTATTGTGTAACGAATAAGGTAGTTTCTTTATATTGCCCACCAACCCGATTGAAGTAAAACTCCTTCATATCTGGTGTAAAGGTGAATAAACTTTCGACATGTTCTTGAGTCGAAACAAAGCCAGGAGCGAATAACTCAGGTGTTAAACCGGGGGTTTTTTGACCAAGATATCGCTCTTCCAAGGGCGGAAATTCAGGATCGTCCGCAGTGCCATTTTGAGCATAGACAGTGTTTATTAAAACAACTATTGTAAGCACTATTAGTGTTAATGTTTTCATATTAAGTTTTAGCCTTGTTTTCTGTAAAAGACGATTTTTTCTCCCAGCTATCCATTGTTAATTGTATCAACTGCTCTATGCATTAATGAACTGCTCCAATAAGCCATTTATATTGAGTAGCTTGCAGCGGTAAAATCATCACAAATGAAGCTGAGATCGTTATTTTTCTTTCTTACGGTGCTGCTGATACAGCCCTTGTATGCCCAAGAACCTGTTTACAAGGTTCAGAAAAGAGCATATAAAATTGGTGATCAGGCAGAGTGGTCGGCCCCACAATTTAATGATGAGGACTGGGTCGGTACAAGCCCTATTCTTCAAGGTGGTGAAATATTATGGTATCGTTTACATATCGAAATCCTGGAGGAACCGGAGTCTTTGCGCCAGTACGGCATTCAACTGGAAGCATATGGTGAGTATGAAATTTTTTGGGACGGGGTTTTGATTGGGGAAAATGGCAACCCGGGACAGGAAGAAAATCTGCCACCTGAGGGTGAACTATGGGCTACTTATGGCATTCCCGCTCATTTAAGTGATACAGGTGTGCATGTACTGTCATTAAGGACAAGCCTGCTCCACTTCCCCGATCATACCAGAATCCACGCACTGAAAATAGATTATTATGATGATTTATTTACCGATGCACTCATCCAAAATACCTACATGCACATTTTTGCAGGTGCATTTTTAATCACTGCCCTCTATTTTCTTTTTTTATACCTGAGCAACAGGAAGGTATATTCAACACTCATTTTTAGTATATGTTGTTTCCTAATTTTCGCCCTGGTTGTAACGGTATTTAGCAATGAGTATTTGCCACTACATTACAGTAACCATGTTTTAAGACTTCAAATTCTAAGTATCTTTTTACTGGGTATTTCATTTTTGATTCCGTTTTACTTTTCACTGCAGTTTCCTTACCCATGGCGAAAATTATCACTGATTCTATATCTTGGAATTCTTCTTTTCATTTTATTTATGAAACACCATGCTTATGATTTCAAGGCAATTAGCCTGGTTTTGAGTATGTGGATCTTCTCCTTTGGTATAGTCTCATACGGAGCATACAATAAGGTAAAAGGCACACATCTCGTTTTGGTAATATTGCTATTGTCAATGGTCGTGTTTCTCGTTACCAGTTTTGTTATTAGTCTGTACGTTGGTCTTGGGTTGATTCTGTTGAGTATGCTATACCTACTAGCTCTTCAAATCAAATCAGAAAGACTGGCTTATGAACAATCCCTTGTTCAGTCTACCCGTCTGCGGCTGGAGCTGTTGAAAAAAAACATTCAGCCACACTTTCTGATGAACACCCTTACCTCACTCATAGATTGGGTAGAAGAAGCACCTAAAAAAGGAGTTTTATTTATCGAAGCACTGGCCAGGGAATTTGACCTGTTTAACCAGATAGAAAATCAAAAACTAATACCTATAACTCAGGAAATAGCGCTTTGTCGATCACATCTTGAGATTATGGGATATAGAAAAGAAATCAATTATATCTGGGAAGAAGAGGACATAGACCATGAGCAAAAAATACCTCCAGCGGTGCTACATACCCTTTTGGAAAACGGCATTACGCATAGTTTGCCATTGAAAGATAATAGTATCAGGTTTATGTTGAGCTATGTATCGAATAGTGATTACAAGTGTTATACCTTTTTGACTTTTGCGGCTGGGTTGACATCATCAACGAACAAAAGAGGAGAAGGTACCGGACTGAAGTACGTAAAAGCGCGACTTACAGAAAGTTATGGATCGAAGTGGGAGTTTACTTCAGAACCGACTGATCAGGGTTGGAAAAGCACCATAAAAATTTATTCTGAGGCAGTATGAACATCTTAATTGTAGAAGACGAATCGAGAATTGCCAAAAGAGTTGAGCGCATGACCCGTGATATCCTAGGTCCTGGTATACAATCGCTGAAGCACATCAACACCCTGCATGAGGCGCTGGAGTATATAGAAAGCAATACATTGGATCTTGTGCTGCTCGATTTAAACCTTAATGGTGAAAATGGCTTTGACATGCTTACTACAGCGGTTTCCGGATCGTTTCACACGATCGTTATTTCTGCGTACAAAGAACAGGCAATTACAGCGTTCGAATACGGGGTTTTAGATTTTGTGCCCAAACCTTTTAATAGGGAAAGGCTGGAGCAAGCCCTAAACCGAACCACATCCAATGAAAAAGCAGCTGCAAATGACACTAAATATTTAGCCATAAAAAAGAGACACAGGTTACAGCTTGTACCGGTAGAAGATGTGATTTACATCAAGGGAGCTGGTGCCTATACGGAGCTCTTTCTGGCGGATGGGAAAAAAGAACTGCACGATAAATCACTCGAAAAACTGGAGCAGCTGTTATCTCCTACCTTCGAGCGCATGCACAAGTCCTACCTGGTAAAGATGTCTGAAGTAGAAGAGATCATTGTGAAATCTGGCAGCAAATATATGGCGGAATTAAAAAATGGTAAGATGATTCCTATTGGTAGAACCAAGTATAAGGAGATAAAAGGGAAGTGGGTTTGAGTGGTTTGTTTAGGTCACCGATTGAGTTCGCCAGGGAACCCAAATAACCTCAAGGAAGAACTACGAACTTTAGCAAAAGCAATCCTGCCAGCCTACCGGCTGGAAAACAAAACACAAGAAATGTGGCCTAGTCGCACTGGCGTGATTAAAAGTGAGTAAAGGCATGAATGCTATATG
>NZ_SMMD01000590.1 GCF_009711475.1 Fulvivirga aurantia | reverse complement strand
AAAAATCATGTATTGGGTAGAGTATCGATAGTGGGAACTAACTTCGGAACTAATGCCGCAGATATCGTAGTTTCCTTTGGAGGCACACAATCACCTACTATCAATAGTATAAATGACAATGAGATCGTATGTGAAGTACCTGCAGGCGCCACTTATGACAAAGTCTCAGTTACTCGTCTATCTAGTCAAAAAACAGCATACTCACCTCACGATTTTACGCTTAGCTTCGGGGCAGAAAATTTTAGTATAAGCAATTTTGGCGCTCAACAAAAATTCACTTCAGGTGATGGATTAATTGACCTTTGTGCCTGCGACTTTGATGGCGATGGTCTGGCTGACGTAATTGGAGCAAATAACAACACAAACTTGTTTGGTATACTGAGAAACATTAGCACGCCTACCCTCATAGATTTTGATGAATCTAACTTTAACTTAAACTCACCTGTCACAAGTGCATCGTGTGGTGATCTTGACGGAGATGGAAAACCAGATTTGGTTTTTTCAAAATCCGGAACAAATACAAATCGGGTTTTGGTTTTGAGAAATAACAGCACACTCGGAAATATTTCATTTGAAGCTGCAAAATTCTTTAATACATCAGGCTCTAACACGCGCAAAATTGCGATTAATGACCTTGATAAAGATGGCAAGCCAGATCTCATAGTTACTAATGAATCGAACAACCAGTTAAGTATCTTGAAAAATACAACTGTGGGCTCAAATATAAGTTTTGCATCATCACTTGCTCTTTCAGCCAACGGGGCCAGTAACACAGGAGCTATTGCATTAGTTGATCTAAATAACGATTCCTTCACCGATATAATAGCTTCTACAGTAATCGGGAGTGACCTATATGTATTTATTAATAATAGTGCAGGTGGTACACTCAACTTTAGTGAATCAAACCTTGTAGACCTACCGGGCAACCTGGTTAATATCAAAGTTGGAGATCTCAATAATGATATGCTGCCAGAAATAATAGCTACGCAGTTCTTAAATGATCAAATATCGATCGTTCCTAATACCTCATCAGGAGATAATATTTCATTTGGCACTCCAATAAACATCAATGTTATTGACCGACCTTGGGGTGTCGATCTGGGTGATATCAATGGAGATCGAAAGCTCGACATATTAGTAGGCTCAACAAGCAACGATAATCAGATAGGATTATTAATTAATACATCGACAACCGGTTCTCCTACCTTTGCTCTAAACACACTTAATACTTCTGAACCCAATAGAAATGTCAAATTTGTTGATGTTTCAGGTGAAGGCAAGCCCGATATTGTATTCACCAGTAGTGATGGCAATATATCAGTATTTCGTAATACCAATTGTCTTGAGGCTATTATTACTCCAGGAAATGATATAGTAGCTTGTGTAGGTCAAAATATAAGGCTGTCTACACCAGCTGGTACAGATGCAACTTATCAATGGACAAAAGACGGAGCCAATTTCGCTACAACCCCTTCTATAAACGTAACAGTTTCAGGTGCCTATGAAGTTACCACTACTTCAAGTGCTGGGACTTGTATTAGTACTTCCAATACAATTAATGTTACAATCAACCCGGGTACCATCCCTGCCAAACCCAGCGGTAGTTCAAATTCACCGGTCTGCGGAGGCGAAACACTCAATCTATCTGCCAACGCTACTAATGCAACCTCATACTTTTGGTCAGGACCAAACGGTTTCACGTCAACATTACAAAACCCTGACATAACTAATGTAAGCAGTGCTGCGGCTGGTAAGTACACTGTTTTCGGAATAAATGGTGACTGTACCGGGGAACCAGAATTTATTTTTGTAGATATTCAAAATACACCAAGTGTCGAAATTACTTCAGATGAGCCCCTCGAGTTTTGCGCTGGTGATGATGCTACCTTAATTATAGAACAGCTTAATGCTGGCACCGGAGCAACTTATCAGTGGCTAGAAAATGGCTCTCCAATAGCCGGAGCCAACAGTAACGAGTATGATGCTACATCAGCAGGTAATTATTCACTAAGAGTAACCAATACAAATGGGTGTTCAACAGTTTCAAATGTATTAACTACGCTATCTTTAACCCCACCTATTGCTGAATTCAGTGTAGCAAATACTGCCTGTGTAGGTACAGATATTTCCTTTACCAACACCTCACAAGTAGACCCATCGGCCACTGCCACATATAGTTGGGATTTTAATGATGGAAATACATCAAGTGAGATTTCTCCTGTTCATGTATATAATACAGCTTCGACATTCAACGTAGGGCTAACTGTTTCCTATGGCTCCTGTTCAGATGTATTCAATCAAACGGTTGAAGTAAACCCGGCAATTACTGTAGAAATAGAAAGAGATGAGACTTCTGTATGCGAAGGAGATAGCATTAGACTTAGTGCTACCAGCGGTTATGAAAGCTACAGTTGGTCTTCAGGACAAACTGACTCAGTAATATTTGTAACCACATCTGGCACTTATACTGTCGATGTAAGTAACTCAAGTGGTTGTACAGCCTCGGCATCAATGGATGCTACAATTAACCCCCTACCATCTTTAACAATTGTAGCTAGCGACACCCTGCTTACATTGGGTGATTCGACAATACTTACGGCTAGTGGAGCTGAAACATATTTGTGGAGCCCAAGTTTAAGTTTAAGTGATTCTGCAGGAAATATTGTAATAGCGAAACCGGACTCACCCACTACCTACAATGTTATTGGTACAGATAGTAATGGTTGTCAGGCAAGATCGGCTATAAGAATACTTGTTACACGTGATGAGCCGGATGGAATAGACATCTCAGCTCCAAAATTGTTTTCTCCTAATAATGATGGCATAGATGATTTTTGGATTATAGATGGCATTGAAAATTATCCGGATTGTGAGGTGATAATATTCAACAAAACCGGAAGAATTGTTTATCAAAGCCAACCATATATAAATGACTGGAACGGGTTAAGTGAAGGACAACCACTTGATCAGGATGTTTATTATTATGTAATAAGATGCAGTGGAGATAATGCTGCAACAGGAACTGTGATGATTGTTAGATAGGCTTACACTATGGTTTATAGACTACTTTTATTTTTTTCAATTTACCTAATTGCATTACCCACATTTGCAGATGATCCAGATCGTCTCGAAGTTATAAAACTCCGGGATAATAATAAATGTGATGAATCTTTACCTGACAATGGATCTGCCCGAGCCTACATAGTTGATGACGAAGGAGATATCGAAGATGATGATGAAGATTATACCTTTACATGGTATGTGGGTGACCCGCCCTCTGGCGCTCCTGTATTTGTGGGAAGTACATTTACTCAAATGGCAGAGGGTACCTACACGGTTATTGTAGAGAATGATGAGAACAAAAATGACGAAGATTATTTCACAGATACCGTCACAGTTGTCATTAACAGAACAAACATTGGCCCCACCATCAATTTACATCAGAAAAAAGATGTAAAAGATTGTAAGAAAAATGATGGTGAAATTGAAGTTCGCGTTTCGTATGATTTCGGTGGAGGTCACACACACGACAATATACAGGACTGTAGACACAATGTTTGTTTTACTTTCGTATGGTTTAAAACCAGTGACATTGGTGGAGACACAATTGCTATCGGAAATGAAGCAAAAGGTCTGAGCGCAGACTCATATACAGTTATTGTCACTGATGATAATAGCGGATGTACTAACACATTGACTGAAGTAGTCGAGCAGGAAAGTGAGATACCAACAGTTCAGGCAAATATCGTTAGTGAAATTACCGATTGTAGCGATTTGAATGGTGGAGAGATTACCGCATTTGTTGCCGGAGAAAATAGCAATAAATATGAGTTTAACTGGTATATAGGGAGCTCTGTAAAACCAAGTCCTGATTATGGCAATCAGGAAACCATAACTAACCTAACAGCAGGTCAGTACACTGTCACAGCTGAGCGAAAAAGCACAAAATGTATTTCTGATCCCCTTACTGTTACTATAAATGATTTAACCACAAACCCGTCAGTAAATATTACGATAGATAATGAACAAACATCATGTGATGCCGGAAACCCAAATGGAACCCTATCCGCCACAGCTGATGGTGGCACAGCCGGCCACACCTTCGAGTGGTTTGATGGTCAAAATACATTACCTGCTAACTCCCTGGGCTTTGGTGCCACAATCACGGGATTAGATGCAGGTTTTTACACTGTTGTTGCTACTGATAATAGTGATAATTGCTCAGCTGAAGAGGAAATCGAAATAACAGATAACCTAACCAGCCCCACATCAATTAATACTTTCACTGTAGACCAGACTGACTGTACGCCCGCCAATGGCGAAGTCAGTGCCGATGTAGGTGGTGCAACCGCT
>NZ_SMMD01000887.1 GCF_009711475.1 Fulvivirga aurantia | reverse complement strand
CTTTGGGTAGTCTTTTCTTATGATAAAAGGTGTAACCATTATATAAATGTTGAGTCTTACCTAAGCAACCCTCTCTCATATAGGCTGTCATTAACACATCAAACAACAACTACCATGTTAAAAAACTATATCAAAATCGCTTTTCGCACAATCGCGAAGCAACGCGCCTACGCCTTCATTAATATTTTTGGATTGGCCGTAGGTATGGCCGCTACTATCCTTATTTTACTCTTTGTACAAGATGAACTGAGTTATGATGAATATCATACAAAATCAGACCAAATCTATCGTGTATCTCGCGAATGGCTCAACGCTGAAGGTGAAACTAGTTTGCATCTGGGTCATTGTGCTCCTCCTTTTGGCCCTCTATTACAAAACGACTTTGAAGGAATTATAGAAGAAGCTGTAAGGATAGGCTCAGCCTACAGTCCACTCATTGTGTATGAGAATAAGCGTATTGAAGAAAATAAGTTTTACCTGGCTGATGCCAATGTATTCAAAGTTTTCTCCTGGGATCTCATAGAAGGTGACCCTGAAACCGCTTTGGTAGAACCTGGAACTGTGGTGCTCACAGAATCTTCCGCCAAAAAGTATTTCGGTGAAGAAAATGCGATGGGTAAGGAGTTGATGTTTAATAATTTTGGTATGTCATTTCCATTAAAAGTTACTGGCATAACCAAAGATGTACCCCTTAATTCTCACTTTACCTGGGATATTATGGGTTCTTTTGCCACCATAGAACGAGCTTTTGGTCGGGAGAATATGATGCAAAATTGGGGGAGTAACAACTATGCCACATACCTGCTTTTACCCAAAGGTTATAACCCTGCAGAATTAGAAATTCAGTTTGGTGGTTTCTTTGATAAACACATGCAAATGAATGAGGGTAGAAAACCCTCGGAGACTAATAGGTTGCACCTCATGCCAATTACCGATATTCATTTGCACTCACACCTCGATTCTGAGATTGAACCCAACGGTGATATAGCTTATATATACATCTATGGTGCCATTGCAATATTTACTTTAATAATAGCGTGCATAAACTTTATGAATTTGGCTACGGCCAGATCTACCAAAAGAGCCAAAGAAGTCGGTCTGCGCAAAGTGATGGGCGCTTATCGCAGTGCCTTAATCCGGCAATTTATGATGGAGTCAATCATTTTTGCGATTTTAGGATTGGTAGTAGGGCTGGGCCTGGTATTTCTGGTTTTGCCGTATTTCAATGAATTTATCGGCAAGCAGTTGAGCTTAGATTTTATTGGTAATAACTTCATATTCTTACTCATGGTAGGAGTGGTATTGTTCGTTGGTCTGGTTGCAGGAAGTTATCCTGCTTTGTTTCTCTCAAAATTT
Organism: Fulvivirga aurantia; assembly: GCF_009711475.1. Classification (GTDB taxonomy): domain Bacteria; phylum Bacteroidota; class Bacteroidia; order Cytophagales; family Cyclobacteriaceae; genus Fulvivirga; species Fulvivirga aurantia. The sequence continues at coordinate 12,407 of NZ_SMMD01000887.1, read as the reverse complement.
CAGGCAGCGTCTGTTCTTAAAGGTGCCCATAAATCGACCGGCCAAAAGTTTAACTTACGCTCAGCACTAGTTGTACTACAGTTTTTTATCTCTATCGCGCTCATTACAAGCGTTGGTATTGTACAAGGCCAGTTAGATTATATGCGAACAAAGAACCTTGGTTTTAATCAAAATCATACCATGGTGCTGCCGAGTAGCGACACGATTTATAATCATTTCGAAACACTCAAAACCAGGTTTGAAAGACAGCCTGGCATTAAATCAGTGACATTGGCTAGCCGTGTGCCTTCAGGAAGATTACTCGACTCACAAGGTGCATCAGCAGAGGTCGATGGTGATATGAGAAACCTGACCTTTAGAATAGCCGATGTGCACATCGATCATACTTATCTAAGTTCATTGGAAGTAGAGTTTGTGGCTGGGCGTGATTTTGATCCCAATTTGGCAAGCGATTCATTAGAGGCATTTGTAATAAATGAAGCCACTGTAAGAGGTGTAGGCTGGGACTCTGCAGAAGAAGCGATTGGTAAGTCGTTTCGTTATGGCAATAGAAACGGGCAAATCATTGGTGTGGTTAAGGATTTTCATTTTGAGTCTCTACACCAAAGTATTGCGCCAATTGCATTTTTAATTACCAATGGCAGAGCACGTTCTGTAATTGTGAAATATGATATAGGTAAGAAAGATGAGGTTGAGAGCTATTTAAAAGAGCAATGGTCTTATTTGCGTGAGGGCTTTCCATTTGATTTTTATGAGTTGAGCGACCGGTTTAGCAACCAATATGAAAGTGAAGACCGGCTGGCAAAAGTGGTAACGTGGTTTTCACTACTTGCTGTATTTATCGCTGCTTTAGGTCTTTTTGGTTTGGCTTCATTTATCACTGAGCGTAGAATTAAAGAAATAGGTATCAGGAAAGTAATGGGTGCTACTGTGCTACAGGTGTTGGTTTTACTTACCAGAGGTTTTACCTTTTTAGTATTAATAGCTTTGGTACTAGCAGGGCCAGTGGCTTATTTCGGCATGGAATCCTGGTTGGATAATTTTGCTTATCAGGGCCCGATCAAACCGTGGCCATTTATAGTTGCGGGTGGGTTTGCTTTAGTGGTAGCCTGGCTTACAGTGAGTTTTCAGACTATAAGGGCGGCTCGCTCTAATCCTGCCGATTCTTTACGATATGAGTAATGATGATTTAGAACCTTAATATAAAAATTAAACAGCCGCGAATTTGCGGCTGTTTTGCGTTAGCAGTGTTTAGAGAACGACACCGAAGCTAAACGCATTGAGTTTAGGACCACGACCCTCAGCAAATAATTCGTTGATGTCGTAATTCACAAATAAATCTACACCTCTGTAGCCCATTTGCATTCTTACCCCATAGCGGAAGTTATTGAGGTAAAAACCATCCTTGTCTTTGTCTTTTTTGTCATCACCATCCATTTCTCTTACAGTTTTGGTGTAGCTGGCTATTTTATAACCTGCGTAGCCACCAGCCCCGATTCTAAATCCACCTTCATGATTCCAGTCGCACCAATCAAATTTGTCGCGAGTTCTGTTGCTTTCACCAAATTTGAGCATGGGCACAAGACTTACATTTACATAAGCTGCGGTCAATTTGCTTTTTACAGGGTCAAAATCTCCAGATACTTCAGAAAATTCAACTCCATCAGGGCCTTCGTTTAGTATTACGGCTGCATTTTGAAACTTGAAGTTATACCAGCTTATATCACCACCCCATTCCAGATTTACAGGACCCGAAATGTGAGTGTTATTGATTGACTTGAGTGCTACATACCATGAGCCAAATGGCTTTACTGAATATAATGCATTGCTTTCATCTGGCGACTTACCATCTTCCAGATAATTGTTGATTCCCAGGTCAATACCAAAGTCATTGTATGTACCATAATTCTTTCTTTTTTTGTCATCATCCTCATTTTGAGAAAAAGCGTTGAATGACAGCGCCATCATAAGCGCCATTGCAGTGAGTAGTCGTGTTGTTTTCATCTTGAGTAGTTGTTTTAAATTAGACATAGTTCTTCTGTTTTATCAGTATTAGTGATAATTAAGTGGTTGATATTCAGTAAGTTTTAGAGTATTATGCCGAAGCTAAAGGCGTGTAGTTTTGGACCTTTATTTTCGATAAAGAGTTCGTTGATATCGACATTGAGAAATAGATCTGTACCTCGATAACCCATTTGTAGTCGGGCGCCATACCGGAGGTTTTCGAGATGGAAGTTGTCATGATTTCTCACTTTGTCATCATCATCTTTGTCTATCACAAACTTGGTGTAGCTATCGAGTTTATAGCCTATATAACCTCCGGCACCTATTCTGAAGGACCCACCTCGGTCATCATTCCATAGACCCCGCCAGCTTTGTGAGCGACCTTTTTTACCTTTGCCAAATTGTAGCATCGGCACCATGTATAGATTACCATAAAAGACCGTTAATTTACTTTTGTCAAAATCAAGGTCGGGATCCAGGTCTTCGAAGAAAACGGCTCCGTTATCAGTATCTTCGAGACGGGTGCGGGTATTTTCAAATTTGAAGTTGTACCAGCTTACTCCACCGCCCCATTCCAGATAAAGTGGTCCTCCAATGTAGCTTTTGTAGATTGAGTTAATACCCACGTACCATGATCCAAATGGTTTTACCGTATATAATTCGTTATTCTCATCAGGAAATTTGCCGTCTTCTGTCACATAATTGTTCGTGCCGATATCAAAATTAAAAGAGTGTTTAGTTCTTGTTCGTCTTTTATCATAGTGATAAACTACTTCCACTTCTTTGGCTTCTTCTTCCGGCTCATTAATTACCTGCTCCTCACGGTTTACAATCACGGTGGTATCACTTAGAGTAGAGCCGTTAGATTTTATGATTGTCGAGTCTCCTGTCAATCTCAGACTAAGGTGGTCTAAAATCTCATTGAGATCATATTCCTGCATACTCTTCAAATCCTCTTTGTCATTAATGAGAAAGATGATTTTACTTTTCCCTACGTTTAAGATCAAAGAGTCGGTTTTTTCCTGTGCAATAGCAGGTAAGCTTGCAGCACCTGCTATTACCAGTGAAAGAATCGTTGTTGCTATTTTATTTAGAGCCATTGTTATCTTTTTTAAAGTTTAGGGCCAAAATCTCATTCTTTGCTTCCCTCAAATTCCCGAGGCCGGCTTCACTTTTTATGTCCTTCATCACAGTAAGTACTTTGCTTAAGCCTTTTTCATCCGTTGCCTGCGGACTATCAGACTTAGTTTGATTTGAATTTGCCTGCGCTACTGAAGTCTGAGTTTTGGTAAACTCACTTATGTCAAATTCTAATGTAGTACCCGACTTTACCTCCTGTTCCTCTTGTGGTGTAGATGCTTTTTCTATTTCTAAGGTTGCATCCGACTTTTCAACTGCTGCAATATTTTCTTTTTCCACAGCTAGTTCTTCAATCTTTTGTACAGGCTCAACTTTAGTAGTTTCTGCCTTTTTTTGAACTGGTGCCTCAATCTTTTCCTTAGGTGTCGGATTAGATTTGATATGTTGTTTTAGCGCATCCTGGTCAGTGACGGTATCGTCTTCCTCATTTTCAGAAACAGTATTTATTTCCTCATTTTCAGCCATTAATTCTTCCTGGTCTATAGAATCATCGTCAATGGGAGATTTAGTGTTGCTATTTTCAACTTTCTTATCCGCCATTGTTGGTTGCTCAATTGGCTGATCTATAGAAACCCATAAAATAGCACCCAGCGTGAACAAGATTAAAATGGCGGCAGCTATTCTTAAATATGGCCAACCCGCTTTTTTGCCGTTAGTTTGGGCTTGTATTTTATCCCAGGCATCTGCCTTAGGAGCTTTTTCAAGCTTATTGAGCTTCTTCTTAAATAGATTATCAAGTTCTTGATTACTCATAGCTTTTAATTTTTTCGTTATCCAACTTCTCTCTTTCTAGCAGTTGTTTTTGTAAAAGAGATCGTGCTCTGCTTAACTGAGACTTCGATGTATTTTCACTTATATTCAACTGCTGCGCAATTTCTTTGTGACTGTAACCTTCTATGGCATATAGGTTAAAAACCGTTTGGTAGCCAGTAGGCAAACTATGGATCATCTTTAAAAGATCTTCGGTCTCCAAATGATCGCTTAGTGTGTTGTAATCTGGTTCACGGTCGGCAGCTTCTATATCAACTTCAAGGTACATGCCCTTGTTTCTTCTTATAAAAGTCAAAGACTCGTTCACCATGATTCTTCTTATCCACCCTTCAAAGCTTCCTTCGCTTTTAAACTGGTCGATTTTCTCAAAAATCTTTACGAAAGCAGCAATCATAATGTCTTCTGCCTGATCAGCATCTTTGACATAACGTATACACACACCAAGCATCTTAGGAGCGTATTTCTCATACAGTTCCTTTTGTGCTTTGCCATTTTTTTTACGGCATTTATATATAAGTGACTCTTCGGTAGAGCTGTGTATATTCAATGTCATTGGTGCGTTCTCAGACCATAGATGCAAGATAGCAAACATTGGTTGCATCTATGATAGCGCTATTGACAGAAAAATTACTGCAGAAGGGTAGAGTGGCCTTTATTATGACAATAAAGGATAATTGTAATGATTAGAAACTATATGAAGGGTGTATTTACGACCTTACCTTGTCAAGTAGTTCGTTGAGCTTTTTGGCCTCTTCCTCATTAAGGTTTACGGTGGTATCAAGCTTTTCTACCGCTTTATCCATTTTCTTAAGTAAAAGGAGGCCATTATCTGATATTACAACATCAACGAGGCGTCTATCATCTGGGCAAGTACTCTTAGATACCAACTGTTTGGTAGTGAGTCGATCGACTATGCGAGAAACATCAGAATTTCTGTCGAGCATACGATCTTTTATGGCTGAGGTTGAAATTGATTGTGGGTGTTGGCCACGTAAAATACGTAGCACATTATACTGCTGAGGAGTAATATTATAGCTTTTAAAAAACTCCTTATGCTTGTTTGTGATCCAGCTGGAAGTATAAAGTAAGTTGATTGTTACTTTTTGCTGTTCACTATGAAATTTGTCCTGTTTTATTTCGTCTTCAATTCGCATGATAAGTCAAAAAGTTAAGGGGTGGGGTCCAAAACCCCACCGCAATATTAACCTTTTTTTATAATCTCTACATTACAAGTTATATCTACTTCTTCGCCAACAACCATGCCACCTGCTTCTGTTAAAGAATTCCATTTCAGCCCATAGTCAGTTCTGTTGACCATACCATTAACCTTAAAACCCGCCCTTGTGTTTCCATAAGGATCTTTAATTGTACCGTTATATTTTACCGGGAAATTTACTTGCTTGGTAACACCCTTCATAGTGAAATCGCCCACAAGCTCATATTGTTCACCTTTTTTTACAAGTTTACCATCAAACACGATTTTAGGGTATTTCTGAGCACTAAAGAAATCATCTGATTTTAAGTGACCATCTCTCTTTTCGTTGTCAGTGTCGATGGTATTTACATCGGCAGTAAAATTCACTTTAGCGCCATTAAAGTCGTCTTTTGTAGTTGTAACCGTTGCATCAAAATCTTTGAAGTTACCTTCTGTCTCTGAAATTACCATGTGAGAAACCGCAAAGCCGATGTTCGAATGAGACTTGTCAAGATTCCAGGTGGTCTGAGCAAATACAGCTACTGTAGTTGCTATGGCCATAAGTGTAAGTGTTAATTTTTTCATGTCTATTTGTTGATTTGATTTATGCACAAATAAACGATGTTTAAACATTAAAGTTTAAACAATGAATAATTATTTTGTTAAAAGTGGGTTAGGAAGGAGGAGGGTTGAAATAAAAAAGGCTACCAATAGGGTAGCCTTGTAATCATTTATATGATATTTTATGTCTTAGTAGCTTTCTGACTTAGGTCTTGCTTCTTTTACTACTATAGTTCTTCCATCAAATTCGCTTTCATTAAGCTGGCTGATAGCCGAGTTTGCTGCTTCATCGTCTGGCATCTCTACGAAACCGTATCCTTTTGATCTTTGGGTTTCTCTGTCAAAGATCACTTTAGCAGATGATACTTCTCCAAATTGTTCGAAGTGCTTCTGAAGCTCTTCACTTGTTGTCCTGTAATTAAGCTTTGCTACAAAAATGTTCATTTCAAAATAATAATTGTTAATAAATCATGGGTTGACGGGATTTCAATGCAAAGTTAATTTCGTTGGTTTTTTAGCACTTTTTGAAACTCCTTTGGATATAAACTGACGTCTTACCTTGATCAAATATAGTTTAATTAAATATTATTCACTATTAATTATTTCTTTTTGATAACTGCGGTTGATAATCACAACATGGGGTGAAAAGCTTGTGTAAGTGTCTTATAAGACTCATGCCAGGAGCGATCTTCGTTATAATGAACGATGGTATTTTGCACCAAATTTTTGGGCTCATTTTCAAATTGTAAAAGCAGGCGCTCAGTCGGTTTGTCTGCATATGGTAGAAAAGAAGTTTCTTTTGTTAGGTGTAAGCCTTTTTTTCTGCACATCTGTGTGAAATCCTTTCCTTCAGCATAAGGTAGGATGACACAGGCTTTTCCATTTACATTTAAGAGTCTGATAATATGCATCACCAGATCTTCAGGTGAAAGGTGTGATGTGTGTCTCGCCCTTCCTCTGCTCAGGTCAGGTGCAGATGTGCCTGCTACAAAAAATGGCGGATTAGTTACGATCAGGTCATACCCATCTGCTGTTTGATAATCCTTGATATCTCCTTCAAAAGCATTTAACCTATTATGCCATGGTGTACGCTTAAAATTACTGACCATTTCCGAGTAAGCTATTGAGTCTATTTCTACTGCATCTATTTGAGCATTTAGGTTGCGCTGAGCACACATCATTGCAATGAGCCCGGTTCCGCTACCAATATCAAGAATTCTTTTTGCCCCGGGAACATCTGCCCAGGCACCTAAAACTACCCCATCAGTTCCTACTTTCATGGCATTTTTATCATGCTGTATGTCAAACTGCTTAAACCTGAAGACTCCCATTTACAATCGTTTGCAATTGATATCCACAATAGTCTAAAATAAGTCGACTATTTAAGGATACATCGTTAATTTTAGCTGCAAAAATAAAGACCCAACAAGATTATGACTACTAATACACAGTATAAGTCAGATTTGGATATAGCCCAATCAACACAACTTCAGCATATAAAAGAAATAGCTCAATCTGTAAATGTAAATGAGTCAGACCTGGAAATGTATGGCAACTATAAAGCCAAACTTCCCTTAAACCTCATTGATGAGGAAAAAGTAAAAAAAGGTAATTTGGTATTGGTTACAGCTATGACCCCGACACCAGCTGGAGAGGGAAAAACCACCACTTCTATCGGACTCACAGAAGGACTTAACAAAATAGGCAAAAAAACCACCGTGGTGATTCGTGAGCCTTCTTTAGGCCCTGTTTTTGGTATGAAAGGAGGAGCTGCTGGTGGCGGATACTCACAGGTGGTACCCATGGAAGATATCAACTTACATTTTACCGGTGATTTTGCAGCCATAGAAAAGGCCAATAATTTGCTGGCAGCGCTAATTGACAATAACATTCAAACAAAGAAGAACAACCTCAACATCGACCCACGTACAGTTGAGTGGAAACGGGTGATGGACATGAACGATCGAGGGTTGAGAAATATAGTAAGTGGTATGGGTGGCAAAGCCGGAGGTATGATGCGCGAGACAGGCTTTAATATCACAGCGGCTTCTGAGATTATGGCCATTTTATGTTTAGCCAAAGATATTGATGACCTCAAAGAGAAAATAGGGAATATCTACATTGGAGATACTTATGATGGTGAGGCAATTTTTGCCAGAGATCTGAATGCACAAGGGGCAATGGCCGCTCTTTTAAAAGATGCCATAAAACCAAACCTTGTACAGACATTAGAGGGTAATCCGGCTATTATACACGGTGGGCCATTTGCTAACATAGCGCAAGGCACCAATTCTGTGATTGCCACAAAAATGGGCCTTTCTCTAACCGATTATGTAGTAACAGAGGCCGGGTTTGGAGCTGACTTAGGGGCAGAAAAATTTCTCAATATCAAATGTGGTTATTCCGGTCTTTCGCCTAAAGCCGTAGTGCTGGTTGCAACTATCAGAGCCCTCAAATACCATGGTGGGCATGCTTTGGAAGATTTAAAATCGCCTGATACTGTTTCTTTAGTCCGTGGATTGGCCAATCTTGAAAAACACATCGAAAATGTAAAAGCATATGGTGTGCCACCCGTAGTGTCAATAAACAGATTTGTCTCTGATACTCAGGATGAAATTGATATTGTAGTTAACCGATGTGAAGAACTAGGCGTGAGAGTTGCCCTTTGTGATGGTTGGGAAAAAGGAGGTGAAGGTACAACTAAACTAGCCGAGGAGGTTGTAGCGGCTGTTGAGTCTTGTGATGCTAAATACAAACCTGTATATGATTGGAATTGGAGTGTAAAAGAGAAAATAGAAGCTATAGCCAGAAAAGTATATGGGGCCAAAGACGTGGAGTTTTTGCCCAAAGCCAAGCAAAATCTTAAGAAAATTGAGCGTATAGGTTTAAATGATAAGCCAGTTTGCATTGCGAAAACTCAAAATTCATTTAGCGATGATCCTAAATGGCTAGGCCGTCCGGAGAACTTTACGCTTACAGTGAGAGAAATAGAAATTGCAGCCGGGGCAGGCTTTATTATACCTATTACTGGTAATATGTTGAGAATGCCAGGCCTACCGGCTACACCTGCAGCGGAAGGTATGGATATCGATAACAATGGTAAAATCACTGGATTAAGTTAATAGGTATGAAAAGAGCGTTTAAAGTTTTATTGCTTCTACTGGTTTTATTTGCTGCAACCAATGGTGTTTTTGCTCAGCAAGATCAACTGTATAAGACGGTGATAGTAAGAGCGACACCGGGAGGCCTACCATCACTTATCGATAAACTTAAATCTGATCTGGGCAAAATTGTTGAGAACGGAGGTGAGCAAGGTTATTTATTAAGACATAGTCAGGGAGACCAATGGGATTTGATGCTTATTGTACCTATTGCTACGTACAATGAGTATTTCAATGGTAAATCGGCCGAGATTTTAGAAAGAACATACGGCTCGGGCTATTATGACCTGATTGCCCGGCAAGAAGAAGCCTTTGTTTCAGGACCTTCTTTAGAGGAGTTTAAGGCTGTTTTCGAACCTCATTCGTTTTTTCATATAGAAATGTTTCTTTCATTAGGGGGGAAACAGCAGGAGTTGCTTAAAGAGCGTCAGATGGAAAATACATACCTCAATGATACTGGGAGGGCAGGTAATTTAATTTTTGTAAGAGAAAATGGCTTTAAGTGGGATGTTTTTACGATTGGTGGCTATAAAAGCTTAGAAAGCTATGCTGCAGGTGCCAACCAGCCTGAAGAAGTGCAGGAAGCAGCGGCAAAAAAAGCTGGATTTGAGTCTGCTTCACATATAGGATTTTACTTGCGAGAGTTGCTCAATGAGCACAGGGATACGCTTGCTGGAAAAGTAGAATAAATGGAAAAGGCTTCAATTTTGAAGCCTTTTCCGTTGTTTTGATACAATTTACTTTCTTTTGAGTGGTGAGAGCACCGCTCTGTTCGATCTGAGATGTTTGTCTATCGAACTACCAAGTGAGGTTACTTCATTTTTCACTCTTGCTGCTTTACGTCCTCCTGTAGACGTTCCGGCAATAAGCTCGATAGCTCTTGCCAAAAGTGGTTCGTTTACATCACCGAGTTGTATTAGTCTAAAATCTAATTCTCTTATTTTATTTTCTGCTAGAGGCGTAAAACCCTGACCATAATCTGAGAAGTCCTCACTATTAGCCAGTTTAATTACAATTGGTAATATGCCGTAGTTATTGTCTTCATTATCTGTATCCTCAAAAGGAATAGATCCAACATTTTTACCAACAGTAGTTTCACCAATGATGGTAACATTCATATAAGGAATGAGACCATTAATGACCAACTCACTTGCAGAAGCAGTGTTGCTACCTGTCAGAATATATACATTACCCCCAATACTACTTCCAACGCTGCTTGTCAGGTTTTTAAAATAGCCAAATAAGCGTTCTTCTCCATTGGGTTCATTTTGCCAGAAGTCGGTATAAAGTTCGTTCCATTGATTTTTGTAGAAAATATCAGTGGTTGTTACATCAGGAGCTACGTTGCTGGCTAATACAGTAGCCGAGTTTATCGATCCTCCACTATTATATCTCAAATCGATGACCAGATCATTAATACCATCTGATTTAAAATCTGTAAATGTCGCATTTAGTTCGTTGTCATAGGTATTATTGGTACCAGCCGAAAAGAAATTGTATACAAGATAGCCGATCTTTTTAGATGAAACGTTGAGCACAGTATCCAGGAGTATTGGATTTTCAGCGAATTGAACAGCGTCTAAATCAACATCATTTTGTGCTACATAAGTGTCACTGCTTTTGTTATATCGGGCATAAGAGAGCGTGTGGTCTGAAGATACCTGTCCAAATACGGTTTGATAATTACTCGTTGTGGCTGATTGTCCATTGACAGCCGTAATCAAATCGCCTCGCTGCAGACCTGCTTCATCTGCAGGACTACCTGTTTTTACGTACTTAATGAGGCCTACGATATTATCAGTGCCAGTCTCCTGTATTAGATAGAATTCATAACCAGCTTCTAAGGTAATACCGTTTAGCGAGTTAATTAAGTCCTGGTAATCAGGTACAATACCTGAAAATCGATCCCCATTAAATAATAATTCCCTAAAATAATCTGATGGATCTTGCTTTTTATTAACGTTATCTGGAATCTCAGCCGTCCAAAAGTATACCTCGTCCATAACATCAAAAATCCATGAATTAATTTCTTCCTCTAGAGTGAGATCTGTATCTGGAGTTGGGGTATCATCTTCGTTACAGGCCACCATGCCCATTGAAAAGGATATAAGTAATACTAAAAACGTGTAAAAGCGACTTTTCATATTGTGATTTGAGTTGTATTTCGTGAGTTAGGTAAACGCCTAATTATATTTAAAAATTCAAAAACCATTAAATATACAGATTGTTCAGGTCAAAATTGTATCGTCAAGAATCATATTCCTGAGATTTGGCTAACTTTATATTATGCAAAAACATCGGGTAGCAGGTGTAGAAATATTGAAGCGCTCAGAAAGCGGGGAGTTAAGAAAAACCGACCTACTAGCAGTAGAGGAGCCTCTCGAACTACGATTAGAATTTGGTGACGCACAGCACAGAGAAGAGAAAAGCCTTGCAGTAACTATGCGAACACCCGGTCATGATTTGGAGTTAGCTCTCGGCTTTTTGTTTACAGAAGGCTTTATCAAAAGTGCGGATCAAGTTAGACAAATATTCCATTGCGAACAGGTAAAGAGTGAAGAGGAAAGAGGTAATGTGGTGAAAATATGCCTTCAACCCGATGTGACGGTAAATCTGGCAAATACAGAACGAAATTTTTATACCTCATCCAGCTGTGGTGTGTGTGGGAAGGAGTCTATAGAGGCACTTTCGTTTTATTGCAAAAAAATTGACAGTCCGCTCAAGATTGCAGAAAATATACTATTTGCTGCTCCGGAGAAGATGCGAGCGGCTCAGGATGTCTTTGAGCATACCGGAGGATTGCATGCAGCTGCTTTATTTGATCAGACAGGCGAATTAAAATTACTTCGTGAAGATATTGGTCGTCACAATGCACTGGATAAACTAATAGGTGCGGCTTTGGCAGAGGATATGATTCCATTGCACGAATATTATGTTGTAGTAAGTGGTAGAGTGGGTTTTGAGCTGGTGCAAAAATCTACAGCGGCAGGCATTCCATTATTAGCGGCAGTAGGTGCTCCTTCGAGTTTAGCAGTAAAACTGGCAGATGAGTACAATATGACCTTGGTTGGCTTCTTAAGAGACAAAAAGTATAATATATACACTGGAGAACATCGAATTGAATTAAACCAACAAAAGAAATTAAGTGATGAAAATACGTATTAAAGGAAATAGCTTACGCTTAAGACTTTCTCAATCAGAAGTGGAAGAATTCGTTTCTGATCAGATCGTAAGCGATAGCATTAGCTTTGGAAACAATCAATTGATCTACGCACTACAAGCTGAAGAGCGGGAAAACATAGCAGCTAAATATGATAATCATTTTATTACAGTCTGTGTACCACAAAGTCTTGCCAGTACCTGGGCCACAACCGATCAGGTAAGTTTAAGAGAGGAATTCTTATTGAATGATAGTGAGAAATTATCTATTTTGATCGAAAAAGACTTTCAATGTTTAAAGCCACGATCAGGTGAAGATGAAAGTGATCTATATGCCAACCCTCTGGCTGAGAAATCTTAGGATTCATATATTTCGAAATTATTTCAAAGGTCCCTCGACTACGCTCGGGATGACA
>NZ_SMMD01000719.1:124-6283 GCF_009711475.1 Fulvivirga aurantia | reverse complement strand
AGATTAGAAGCAAAGTATTTTTTAAAAGTACGTTGTTTTAGTGGTGGTACAATGATCACATCATTTTGCTGCACAAAGTAATTAGGAGAACGAAGGTAATCCTCCTCCAACAGATTTACATAAAATATCTCCGAGGTATTACCTTTTTGCCTTATAATCTTTACCCTACTTCTATCAGCTAGTTCAGCAAAACCTCCTGCCAGGCCAATCGCTTCCATCATATTTACCCTGGTGTTTGGTGCATTAACCACTTTCTCTACATTAACCTCTCCTAATACAGTAAATCTAAAGTTTAGAAGTCTAATACGTACTACAGCATCTTTTAAATATTGGTTTGCTAAATTCTGAAGTTTCGATTGCGCCTCAAATACGGTCAAGCCAGATACATACACTTTACCCACTACGGGATATTCTATATTACCTTCAGTATCGACCAAGATACCGCGTAAAAGTAGGTTGTTACCTACGCCTTGGTTACCTTGAGGATTAAGTTTGGAAAAAAAATCATATTCCTCAGCCGTAATACTTTCAAAATTAATAGATAGAAGGTCCAAAGGTTGAATCCTATATTCTTGAATTGCCATGGAATGCGTTCGGAGCACGCTATCAGTAGGAATTGCATTTAAATGTTTTAACTCATCTTCATGCTGAAGATATACTAATTTCTTACTTGGCACACACGCCCCAAATATTAGTCCTGCTAAAACAAAATAGATTATAAATCTTATCATCAGTTTAAAAAATATCCACTAATTAACATATTGCCTTCCAAGCTTCCAAGCCTCTTTTAACATACTCAAGAATGCTTGCATTTCCTGGAGAGGTATCATATTTGGCCCGTCACTCTTTGCAAAAGAAGGGTTTGGGTGAGTTTCTATAAAAAATCCATCAACACCCGTTGAGGCTGCAGCTCTCGCCAGAAATGGAGCGAACTGTCTTTGTCCTCCAGAAGTTCCCCCTTGCCCACCTGGCTGTTGTACACTATGAGTCACGTCAAAAATAACAGGGGCGTACTGACGCATAGTCGGCAAAGCTCTCATATCTACCACAAGGTTATGATATCCAAAAGATACCCCTCGCTCTGTGAGACATACATTGTCATTTCCAACACTTTTTACTTTATCTACGGCATATTTCATATCCTCAGGTGCCATAAATTGCCCTCTTTTAACTTTTACAAGTTTGCCGGTTTCGGCTGCAGCTAAAATAAGATCAGTTTGTCTACACAAAAAAGCAGGTATTTGAAGTACATCTGCTACCTCAGCTACCTCTTTAGCTTGATTAGCTTCATGAATGTCAGTCATGACAGGTATACCTAGTTTTTCTTTTATTGAAGAAAGCATCTCAAGGCCTTCTACTAAACCAGGCCCTCTGTAAGAATTAGCAGAGGTTCGGTTTGCTTTATCAAAAGAGGCTTTAAAAACATAATCTATATCTAAATCAGCACAAATTTTACTCACTTGCTCCGCTACCTCTTGGCAGATATCTATACTTTCTGCTGCGCATGGACCAGAAAATAATACCATCCTATCTCCACCGAGTTTTATGCGATCGGTTACGTTTACAGTATCCTTAAAAACTTCCATTAACTAATAATAACTATTTAAAATGCTGTCCAACTTCCCCTGAGCTGCTAAGATAAAATCTGCAGCCTCTCTTACCACACCATCACCACCTCTTTTTTCAATCACCAAATCAGCTTCAGCTTTTACATATTCTAAAGCATCGATGGGAGCCATGCCCAACCCTACTTCTTTGATTAAACTTAAATCAATAATATCATCTCCGATATAGGCGATCTCATCATCTTTTAAACCGTACTTCTGACGAATCTCGCTCAGCTTGGCTTTTTTGGTTTCAGTGCCTTGATAAACAAAGTCTAATTTTAACTCGGCACATCTCCTGGCAACAATTTTTGAGCTACGCCCGGTTATGGCACCTACTACAAAATTATTGAGTCGCAAATGTCTGATGATCTGTCCATCCTTTACATTAAAACTCTTTATTTCATCTCCACCTTCTGTATAGGTTATTTTACCATCTGTCAAAACACCGTCTACGTCAAAGATCAATGCCCTGATATTTTTTGCCCGGTCGATTTGAGCCTTTGTATATTGTTTTAGAATAGATTCCATTTATAAAATCGATCAAAGATATAACGATTATTCTTTGTTGACCTTATTTATGACAGTATTTATCCAGATATATGTTTTCGTAGAAACTTAAAAATATATTATCTTTTCAGCTTGATGAATCTATCCAATAATCAAAAATGAGGCTCTTTAAATTCTTTCTCACTCTTCTATTCACTTTAGTTCTAATTTACACGCTCAACAATGGTTGGAATATTAAAGGCACGCCCATTCCCCCATTGGGTAAGTTTCTTGACCCTTTCCATGGTTTCTGGCAAAATGCTGAAGACTCTGCACTGCCCTACCCTGAATCTGTTGAACTAAATGGACTCTCTGCACCAGTCACGGTACAGTATGACTCATTGTATATACCACATATATTCGCTCAAAATACTAACGACTTATTCACTGCCCAGGGCTACGTCTTAGCACAGCATCGTTTGTGGCAAATGGAATTTCAAACCTATGCTGCTTCGGGCCGAATATCAGAACTTATTGGAAGTGCAGCTGTAGACTTTGACAAGCTTCAGAGAAGAAAAGGTATGGTATATGGTGCTGAAAAGTCATTAAACTCTATGCAGGAGAACACTGAACTTTGGGCATATGTGACAAACTATGCAAAAGGGGTAAATCAATATATCGAAGAGCTTTCTTATAAAGACTACCCTCTAGAATATAAATTACTGAATTATGAGCCTGAAGAATGGACGCCTCTTAAATCAGCTTTGCTATTGCAGTATATGATCGATAACCTAACTGGTTGGGATATGGATCTTGAAAACACAAACGCTTATAATCTCTTTGGGGCAGAAATTTTTAAAAAGTTATACCCTAACTATACTGCTACAATGGACCCAATCGCTCCTAGTGCTCAAAACTGGGAATTCGAAGGAGTAGAAGTAACCGAAACTCCCGATAGCATCAACCTTTCAAATAATTATTATTCTGAAGTACACACTATGCCAGACCCAGATAACGGCAGCAATAATTGGGTGGTGTCTGGTTGGAAAACAGAAAGTGGTAAGCCAATTCTTGCTAGTGACATGCACCTTGGTCTCAACTTACCATCACTATGGTTTCTTATTGAGTTAAGTGCACCCGATTATAATACTATGGGTTTTGCTTTAGCTGGCAATGTGGGAATAGTATCAGGGTTTAATCAAAATAATGCCTGGGCTTTTACAGATGTGTCAAGAGATGAGAGAGATTGGTATCATATTAGATTTACAGATGAATCCCGAAAAGAATACTACTATGAAGACACCAAACTCAAGACAAGCCTAAAGGTTGAGGAAATAAAAGTAAAAGGAAGCGAAACGATAATCGACTCAGTAATATATACACATCACGGACCTGTGGTTTATGATCGCAACTTTATGTCAGAAGATGGTGAGAATAATTTAGCTTTAAAATGGATCGGACACTACCCATCGAGAGTACAAGAAGCTCTATTAGGTTTAAACACGAGTAAAAGCTACCAGGATTATCTGACTGCCTTAGAATATTGGGATGCTCCTGCACAGCATGTTGCTTTCGCTTCAACATCCGGAGACATAGCCATTCGAGTTCAAGGTCTATGGCCTAATAAATTTGAAGATCAGGGTCGATTTATCTTAGATGGATCTCAAAAGGTAATGGAGTGGCAAGAATTCATTCCTACCAATCACTATGCTTTCTTACACAACCCTGACCGTGGTTTTGTGAGTTCAGCTAATCAGCACTCTGTAGATTCTATATATCCTTATTGGCAAGGCTGGGCAAGGCCCGATCACTATAGAGGAAGAAGAATAAATAAAATCCTGGCCGCTTACGATAGCGGAACAATAAAGCCTGATGATATGATGCAACTACAGTTGGATAGCTATGGCATTTTATCACAGGAAATACTCCCTACCCTACTTGATTCTCTTAAGAAAAACGGACTTAACTCCGACACTACCTATATGGCTTTAAGAAACTGGGACTATGTTTACGACCACCAAGAATATGCTCCTGTTGCCTTTATTAGTTGGTGGAGCAACTTTAAGAGTCTTTTGTGGGATGAAATGAAAATTGACTCTATCGCAATCAAGCAACCTACCGACTATCAAACAATTTATTTAGTCAAAAACGGCATCCCAGGCTCATTTGAGGATAACAAAGCTACTTCCAGAAAAGAAACTCTAAATGATATTATCGCAATGAGTTATGATTCTATGAAAATGAGTCTTGCTCAATGGAGTGAATCTAATACTGGAAAACTTACTTGGGGTAATTATAAACATACAGCTGTTACTCACCTGGCAAGAATTCCTGCATTTAGTAGAAGAAATATACAGGTAAATGGAGAAGATGATGTCGTAAATTCCACTAAAGGGAATCATGGGCCTTCTCAAAGAATTGTTGTAGAAATGACATCACCACCGCAAGCATGGGCCGTCATACCTGGTGGTCAATCCGGAAACCCAGGTAACCCTGCTTATGATAACATGCTTGATGCTTGGCGGGATGGCAAATTTTTTAAACTGAATTTTATGCAAAATCAAAAATCAGCTCAAGACGTATTACTTAATCAAACATTAGCCCCTTCAGCAGAATGAAATTTATAATAAAAGTTATTCTAATTGCCGTTCTCAGTTATATACTACAACTTCTGTTACCATTTTGGGTTGTGGCAGTGGTTGCATTTGTTGTAAACTATGCCATTCAGTCCAGTGGGTGGTCCTCGTTTTTTAGTGGCTTTCTGGCTATTTTTCTCGTTTGGTCTATTGTAGCTATTATCATCAATAGCCGTACAGATTCCATACTTACTGACCAGGTAGCTGCCCTATTTTCAATGAATAGTATTCTAATAACGCTTTTGAGCGCTTTTATTGGAGGGCTGGTAGCGGGCATGGGCGGACTGACCGCCCGAATGCTCTTTACCCGTAAAAATAAATCTAGTAAATATTACTCCTGAGGTGACAAGATAGCTGCACCAGTGGCTACAAAAGTAATCTCTTCTTTTGGTTCAGTAATTTGTGCGATTTCATCTTCTGACTTCCCGCCATCTTCTGCAAAATGGCGAAGGGTCTCCACATCTGTGGTTGTTCTTCTGGCAAGTCCATCGATAATCACCTTATGCCCCTCTACGCTGTCTGTTGGCACAAAAAATCCGTAATCCTTAAAAGTGACTCGCATCTCTTTACCATAACCCATATCTAATGTCATCCAGCAGCCCTTTTTCTCACAAGTCTCGATTATTGTTGCCTCTACTTTTACCTGAAGAGAATCTTTATCTGACATTTCAGCTATAAACTGATCACTTTTAAGTGCATTTTCAGTAGTGATCTGTGCTCCGTAGTAGTCAACTTTGTTTTCTTTAGCACAGGCAATTAACATTATACCTGTTAATAGTGTAAATACAGCTTTTTTCATAGATAAATAGTTTTATAATCAATCGAAATTAAAAAAAGTATCAATTATGCCAACACATCGTGCATATCTTTATTTTTATCAAAAACAGATTTAGCAAAAGGGCATAATGGAATTATCTTGACATCATGTGCTCTCGCATATTCTACAGCAGCTATCACAAGCTGCTTTCCCGCACCTGTACCCCTCAATTCTTCAGACACTTCTGTATGATCTATGATTAATCGATCAGTGCCAGCCTTGGAGTATGTCATTTGTGCACCGACATTGCTGGTTACTTCAATTAGGAAAGCGCCTTTTGATTCTGTCTGCCTATGTTTTACTTCCATATCCTAAGATAAAATTTGAAAAATAAAAATTCACTTAGGTGAGATACGAGCATATACAAAAAAAGGTCACCAAATGGTGACCTTTTTTTCAACTCAGTCGGGGTGGCAGGATTCGAACCTGCGACCTCCTCGTCCCAAACGAGGCGCGATGACCGGGCTACGCTACACCCCGTAACTCAAAATTCTGCGGAGAGAGGGGGATTCGAACCCCCGGTACGGTTTAACCCGTACGCATGTTTAGCAAACATGTGGTTTCAGCCACTCACCCACCTCTCCGTGGATTTTCTCTGTAACAAGAATCCTTC
>NZ_SMMD01000719.1:0-114 GCF_009711475.1 Fulvivirga aurantia | reverse complement strand
GAAAAAGTGATCCCGCAGGGACTCGAACCCCGAACCTACTGCTTAGAAGGCAGTTGCTCTATCCAGTTGAGCTACGGAACCAAAAGTCGGGGTGGCAGGATTCGAACCTGCGAC
>NZ_SMMD01000763.1 GCF_009711475.1 Fulvivirga aurantia | reverse complement strand
GAAAGATGAGCCAAAAAACTACGAAACAGACGCAGACCTACTTCATGATAACCCCTCCAATGTTGATGATCTAGGTCGAGATTTTCTTATGGAAGTTGTGGCCAATAAAATTGATGAGCTATGGTCATCTTTTAACCCAAACGACAAATATAATTATACCGTTCTGGTTGACGGAGAATGGGGCAGTGGAAAAACTTCAATGCTTGGGTTTTTAGAGAAACACTTGCTGAAGAAAGAATGGAAAGTTGTCCATTACAACGCTTGGGAAAATCAACGACTGGAAGATCAATGGTGGGTTTTTATTAATAAAGTAAGTAAGACATTATCTAAATCGCATTTTTGGTGGTCATTTTGGTTAAGGAACACTGCACTATTTGTTACGGTGATCCTATTGTCTTTAATTGTATCCCTTTATTTTAAAGTTTTTGGAGATTTAAATACTTTAAAAACTGTGGGAGTCACTCTTGGTGTCTTAGTTACTTTATCTACAACAGTTTGGGGTCTGCTAAGAAACTTCTTTGGAACAAAGATTAATTCGTCTGAACTATTGAAAAGTCACACTTCTGATCCTTACAAACCAATTAAAGAAAGGTTTAATAAAGTGACGAAAGACCAAAAAGTGGCAATATTTATTGACGATTTAGATCGCTGCGAGGCAGGCGCTACGGTCGAACTGTTAGAGGGCATTCAAAATCTATTTAAAGGCACACGAGTGCTGTATGTAATTGCTGCTGACGGTAACTGGATAAGTACATGTTTTACCAATAAATACAAAGATTTTGATGGACTAGGAAGAGATGGTCATTCCATTGGGAATAAATTTTTACAAAAATCCTTCCAGCTTGTTTTAGAAGTCCCGAAAATGAGTCTAAAAGATCATAATAAAATGTGGTATCAGTTTTTAGGCAACACAGATTCTGATAAATCCACTTTTGGGGAGAAGGATCAGGAAGAAATTAATGAAGAAATTCGAGTGTCAGGAACTACTTCAGAGTTAAAAGAAGCTGTTAAAGGGGCTGGGTTTGAGGGTCGTAAAAAAGCCGCTGAAAAGGTTGAAGAATTAGTTGAAGAACAAAAAGATCATTTACTTATGGAGTTTGTAGACTACATGCCAAAAAATATCAGACAAATGAAAAGGTTGGTAAATCAATATGTTGTAAAATATCAGGCATTGTTTATTGCTGGAAATGAATCAGAGATTAGTGACGAAGATCTAGTAAGGTATGTAATTTTTGCAATCAATTATCCTGATTTCGACAGTGAGATAAAAAGGGGCCAAAAAAACCTGGAAGAAATTACTAAAAAAAGTCAAACGGTGAGAGAGTTAATTGGAGAAAGCCTTACCACAAAAACAATAGTCGACTTTCTCTAACCGTAGCATTTTATCCCCACTTTAAAAATGTAAAATGGTCATATGGCTTGTTTTAAGCGATTGCATAGTTGTTGCTGTCAACTCGTTAGTTATCAAAAGTTAAAGCCAGTGTTTTAAAATTATTAAGATCGATTGCGCGGCTTACTAGTAACTAACCAAACTGTTATTTTTGACAAACAACCACTACTACCATGAATAACACACTTACAAAAAAACAGGCCCTTTTACAGTCTTTAGACTCAATGAATGCTTCAGAAATGGATAAGGTTCTCGGTTACGTAAGGGACACCATCTACAAAGAAGCTAATGACAGCAATTACCTGAATTTTAAAAGTAAGGCGCTAAAAGAAATCAGAACTGCCCTAAAGCAAGGTCGAGAGCCTAAATTCTCAGCTTAGGTGTATTGTACATAGTGTCGCCACTTCTCTAGTACTGCCTTAAAATCTTCTGGTAACTCAGAATCAAACTGCATTTGTTTCTTTGTTATTGGATGGATAAAACCTAAAGATTTGGCATGTAATGCTTGTCGAGGCATCAACTTGAAGCAGTTTTCTACAAAGCTTTTATACTTAGAAAACTGAGTGCCTTTTAGCAGCTTATCACCTCCATAAGTGGCATCGTTAAATAAAGTGTGGCCAATGTGCTTCATGTGCGCGCGTATCTGGTGAGTGCGGCCTGTTTCCAGATTACACTGAAGTAAAGAGACGTAGCGTAGAGTCTCTAATGTTTTATAATGGGTAATGGCTCTTCTCCCAATAGTCTCATCTTCGTAAGGCACAGTGATACGCCTGTCTTTTAGGCTTCTACCTAAATTAATATCTATGGTACCGCTTTCTTCCGCAGGTTCTCCCCAAACTAATGCATAATAAGTTCTTTCGATTGAGTGATCAAAAAACTGCTTGGCAAGCCCCGTCATGGCCTTCTCAGATTTAGCGATTACTAACAACCCTGATGTGTCTTTATCAATTCTATGCACTAAACCAGGCCTACCTTCATTGCCTTCCATTTCCGGAAGATTTTTGAAGTGGTAAGCCAGGGCATTTACTAAGGTGCCTGACCAATTCTGATAGGCTGGGTGCACGACCATTCCTGCCTCCTTGTTTACTACGAGCAAATGCTCATCTTCATAAACTATGTTAAGCGGAATGTCCTCAAGTACAACATCGGTCTCCCTGGGAGGTTCGGGAAGCTCTACAGTGATAACATCACCTGGTCTCACTTTATAATTAGGCTTTACATCCTGATCATTTACTTTCACAAAGCCATCTTTAATACCTGCCTGCAACTTATTTCTCGTAGCATTTGGCAAACGGTCCATCAAAAATTTATCGATGCGCAATAAGGCCTGTTTAGGATCAGCCACTATGCGGTGGTGCTCGTATAACTCCTCTTCTTCCGGATCGTAATTAGCTTCGCTCATAATTCTATAAATAAAAAAAGTGCTACAAAAGTAGCACTTAATAATTTAAGCATCTGTGAGTATCTATTTTGCTTTTCCAAAATCACTCCCCACACCCAATAGGGCTCCCTGCAGGTGGGTCTAAAGGTTCGGTGAATTTATATTCTTCAGGGCTATCCATAAACTGATCTATCTTATACAAAGCTAGTCTGTAATGTGCCTTTTGAGAATCTGATCTTCCAGAGTTTGACCTGAGCCAACTCTTCAAAGCTTCTATTTTCATGAGAGCTATCGCATTGGCCTGATCAGTTACTCTATCATTAACAGAGAGCTGGAATAAATGATCGAGCACTAAATTATCAACCATTCTTTCTATCTCCCCTGTCAACTGATCGCTGTGAGATTTCTTCCAGGTAGAATTTACCAGCTGATCGATCACTTCTCCCAAGCCAAGCTGCTGGTTGTCTCTGGCTTTATATTCTAAAAGCCTTTGAATACGTGCGGGATGAAACAATAGCTCCAAAGTCATATTGGCAGCACTCTCTGCAGCCCCAAGGGCATCGAAAGTGATTCCTGTTCTGATATTAACTAGCTCTCTGGAACGGCTGGAGTACAATGGCCTTGGTGGGATCATTTCTAACAACGATTCCGGCAAAACCAATTGATCTGCAGAAAGTGTCATTAGCAAAGCCTGAAGTGCTTTTTCCTGTTCTTCTCTACTTACCATCCTGGTTATCAACTGCCCATCGCCTCGTAAAGCATAGCGATAATCAAGACCTCCAATAAGTTTTACAGCGGCCTCAGTTTGGTATCTGTGAAAGAAATAAATCGGCACCAATACTTCTTCTATGTTTGCATACGCCTCACCACTTCTTATGCTGTTTTCTCCCAGATTTTTCAGTGCTACTTGTCGCACTCCTAAAACTCTGGTTAACTCCTGAGGTGCATTTTCGCCATTATCCCAAAGGTGAGCATAAGGATGGGCTCCTCCGGTAGGTCTTGCATCCTGGTCTGATAAAAATGTGAGCCCTTCATCGAAAGAATTCGTGATAATTTTGTCTAAAGCTGCCTCCTCATCTGTTCCTTCAGGAAAATCCTGATAACCGTACGTTACTGCAACTTTGTCCCAGGCTCCTATTTTGTCATCATAAGCATCTGATAGATCAATTTGCCCATTTTTAAGTGTTGCGACAGGGTGTGGGTAATCCATCACCGATGCCCTGCCTTCTGCACTACTTGTGTAGCTATGGGCGAGCCCGATGGTGTGGCCGACTTCATGCGCTGAGAGTTGGCGCAACCTGGCTAAGGCCATCTCCTGCATTTCAGGAGGTACCTTCTTTCCATCTTTATAAGGTGAAAGAAGGCCTTCAGCAATTAAAAAATCTTGCCTCACTCGTAGTGATCCTAATAAAACATGACCTTTGATAATCTCACCAGTACGAGGATCGGTAACAGAAGAACCATATGACCAGCCTCTGGTAGAGCGATGCACCCAGTTTATAACGTTATACCTTACATCTAGCGGGTCAGCACCTTCAGGCAACATTTCTACCTGAAAAGCATCTTTATAGCCTGCTGCTTCAAAAGCCTGATTCCACCAACGGGCCCCATCCAGTAAAGCAGACCGTATCGGCTCTGGCGTACCTGGGTCTAAATAGTAAATGATAGGCTCCACTGCCTCGCTGACAGCAGCAGATGGGTCTTTCTTTTCTAACCGATGTCTGGAAATAAATCTCTTTTCTATGTCTTCACTAATAGGCGTGGCATAGTCATAATAAGAAATGCCAAAGTAACCTGCCCTCGGGTCAAACTTTCTTGGTTGGTAGTTATTGTCTGGCAGCTCAACAAATGAATGATGCATTCTAACAGTTACGTTGGTTGGCGTTGGAGTCACGCTTCTTATGTAGCCTCCAGATGGTGTTCCTGTGAATGTGAGCGTTACCTCAAACTCTGAGTTTTTAGGAAAGTTTTTAGTACGGTCAAGATAAATGGCAGACATATTTTTATTTAAAGAATAACTGCCCTGTTTCGACCTTTTTAAACTACCCGATACGTTATGTGCGTCTTGCATTAAAAAATCAGTAGCATCTACCAGCACTTTGCCATCTTCTTCTGTAACCAGTTGAAATCCAAATAATACAGACTGAGCAAACGCATCTTTTACAGCCTGTTGTTCAGCTTTATTATCACTGATTGCTCTGTAGCTATAGTTTGGCTCAACCATAAGAATCTTAGGACCTCTTCTTTCAAACATCACCACCCGTGTATTGCCCAGCTGATTTCTATCAAGACCAATATCGTTTGAGCCAACACCAGCAGCCAGGGAATTTACATAGATGAATTCCTGATTAAACTTATCTATCTCCAAATAGATTTTGTCGGTTTTCTCATCATAGTAGTAATCAAAAAAACCTTCATATTTCGTCATGCCATCTGTTTTTCCTGCGATGCCGGAAGCAGAACTTTTAGAATTGTTGGAAGATTGTGTGGAATTTGAGGTAGCTGCGCATCCTATCAGTAGCACAGCCACTAACATGTAGAGTCTATTCATTGGTCGTAAATTTTAACAGAGGTGTAATCTATTAATTAATCGGCCGATATACAATGTCTATGTGATAGCCGGAATGCGGGGTAAAAAATGTATTTTAAAAAAATTTGTGGTCTGCTTGTGACCTTTTTGACATTACCGATTATATGCTTAAAACTATTAACCTGAAAAACTTGAGTGCGGCCAGACATATGACCGAAGACCAAATCTCAGCTGAGAATGAGTTGGTAGAGCGAGCGAAAAAAGATCCTCGGGCATTCGGTATTCTGTACGATCGGTATTTTGAAGGTATTTTCAACTTTATATTGAGAAGAACAGACGATGAAGCCCTCACTTCGGACTTATGTTCGCAGGTTTTTTTAAAGGCATTGCAAAACATTAAAAAATATGAGTATCGGGGCTTACCATTTTCAGCGTGGCTGTACAGAGTAGCCAGCAATGAAGTAAATAAGCACTATACCAAAAAGAAAAGAAAGCGTATTTTCAGTCTGGAAGAGGAGCGATTTTTCGAAATCATTGAAAATGAAACTGATACCAACTTCAGCGAAGAGCAAATACAGCTATTGATACAAACTTTAAAAGACCTACCCACAGATGTGATAGAAGTACTTGAGCTAAGGTTTTTTGAGGAAAAGAGTTTTAAGGAAATCAGTTTTATACTGAACATAGGCGAAAGCGGAGCCAAAATGCGGCTATATAGAGCAGTTGAGAAATTGAAACAGCATTTTAAAGTCAACTGGAAAGAATAATGGGAAGACACGAAATACGATTGAGAAGAAAGCGGATGACTTCAAGACGCATTGAGGGGCATAAGAACTATTATGACGTGTTGAGAAAGCACCAAAGATCATCCAGATTAAAAAAGCTATTTAAACTAATCGTCTTGCTTCTATTTTTCCTGGCTCTTGTATTCTTTTCATATAGCCTGCTCACAAAAGTAAATGAGGCTGAAAAAAGCGAGCCTACTTCAACAATGACTATTAAGACATCCCGGCCGGGTGATTTAAATCATATATTAACTTAAACACCTTCACATTATGGAACATCGAAAGAATTTAAACAAAGACCTAAGAAGGCAGTCCGGACTATTTTTTCAAATTGGTCTGCTCATCGCACTTATGATTTGTGTGAGTGCCTTTGAGTACACGACAAAAAAAGAGTATAACCCTGTAGATATTACGCTGAGTAGCGAAACAGATAATTGGACACCTCCGATCACAGAGATTCCGCCTCCAAAACCACCTAAACCAAAGGTGATTCCTAACTTTGTGCCTGTAGAAATAAATGAGCCAATAGAGACGCCAATAGTTGATATTATCATCGATCAAACAGAACCTATTGTATACGAACCTGTGATAGATGATATACCTGTAGAAAAAGCCGATGATGCACCGTTTGTTTTTGTAGAGGAGATGCCTGCTCCGGAAGGAGGTCTGGGTGCTTTCTATTCTTATATCAACAAAAACTTAAAATACCCGAGCCAGGCGCGTAGGATGGGTATAGAAGGAAAAGTATTCGTAAAGTTTGTTGTACTGGAAAATGGAGAGCTAGATCAAATCCATATTGTAAGAGGGATCGGTGCTGGTTGTGATGAAGAGGTGCTTAGGGTTATGGACAAAGCGCCAAAATGGAACCCTGGTAAGCAGCGTGGCGAACCGGTAAAGGTTTGGCAAATGGTGCCAATCAATTTTCAATTAGATTAGTTGGCAACATATTTATAACTAA
Organism: Fulvivirga aurantia; assembly: GCF_009711475.1. Taxonomy (GTDB): domain Bacteria; phylum Bacteroidota; class Bacteroidia; order Cytophagales; family Cyclobacteriaceae; genus Fulvivirga; species Fulvivirga aurantia. Next base: position 445 of record NZ_SMMD01000763.1, on the reverse strand, counting down.
GGCTGCCTCATCTAAACGACTGAATCAGCCTTAGTTATTTTTCTTTACAAAGCTAAAATATCGCTTTTTTGATTCATCCATGTTAGCGATAAACACCTCCAGGCTGTCAACTCCTTTCTGCTTATAACATATTTTGTTAGGAAAATCATGATGCTCATTAATACTCATAAAACCTGAGTCATAGGGTGGGGAGATTCTAAAATCAACTTCAGCCTCATTGTGATCTACATCCGCAGCATAGTAAGCGGTATCATTATCATAATATATTCTTAGGCGTTCAATAAAAACAGTATCATTATTTTCCAGCATTACACCTATTCCCCTCAGACTTACATCATCTGGTTTTTCCCAACATTCTATAGCCGTATTTCCTTCGTCTAGATCTATTTGCTCCCAACAGCCCACCAACCAATCAAAAGGCAATACATCTTGCGCATAAGTAGCT
>NZ_SMMD01000705.1 GCF_009711475.1 Fulvivirga aurantia | reverse complement strand
CATCCTGAGCTACATTTGCAGGTACATCAATAGTAATATTACCCGTACCACTTGGTGTAATATCAGCCGTATAGGTATTGCCGTCAACTGCTACAAAGTTTGAAGCTGAACCATTACCTACAACGATGTCTCCAATTGTAAATCCCGTTACGTCTTCACTAAATTCAAAAGTCACATTATAAGCTGCGGTATTATTTACAATAGCAGGAGCTCCTTGAATATCCACAGTTGGCACAACTTCATCAAGATCGTTAAGATTGATTGTGATAGTAGCCGTGTCTGTTAACCCATCATTATCTGTTACTTCTACAGTAAGTGTGAAAGTCGGATTTGATTCAAAATCTAAAGCCGTAGAATTAGCTACTGTAATTTCGCCTGTCGTATTGTTTATTGTAAAGGCTCCTCCAGTATTTCCTGCTATAATTGCATAGTCGACAATGTCGTTGTCATTATCAGTTGCCACTACCGTATGGACAGTTGTTCCATTTGCCGAATTCTCATCTAAAGAAACCGTGGCATCGTTGGCTACAGGAGTGTCGTTTACACCATTTATGGTAATTGCCAGATCGGCAGGTACATTACCACCATTGCCATCACTGGCAACATAGGTAAATGTTTCAGTAAGTGTTTGGCCAACACCTAATGCCTGAACAGTCGCATTAGAATTATCTAACTCGTAGGTGTAAGAGCCATCAGCTGACCAAAACAGGGTACCATAGTTTCCAAAAACGGTACCTGAAGAATTTGCATCGACTGACACAACCGTCAACCCATCACCATCTGCGTCTGTATCATTACTTAATAATTTACCACTCCCATCAGCATCTGTAATGCTAAATACGTCCTCATTTATGCTGTTTGAGTCATTATTAGTAGCGGGCAAGTCATTAATGTTATTGACTGTGATTGTTACCGTGGCATTGTCACATGCAGCAGTTGGTGTTTCATCATCACATACCTGATAAACAAATGTTACATCTCCATTAAAATTTGGATTAGGTGTATAAGTAAAAGACCCATCTGCCAATAGGTTAAGTGTTCCATTAGTAGCAGCGGTAGCACCATCCAATAGTGTGTAAGACAGTGCTGAAGCCAGGTCATCAGGATCGCCATCATTTGTGGAAACGTCTGCAGAGAGGAAGCCGTCCTCGTCTACATTAAAGAAGTCTTGGCCTGCCACCGGTGCAGCGTTCCCTCCACCAGGATTGATTGTTAAGGTGACAGTGGCTATTGCGCAAGCATTGGTTGGTGTTTCGTCATCACACACCTGATAATCAAAGTTAACAGTACCCGTGAAGCCACCAACAGGAATAAACGAATAGGTTCCGTCAGCATTCATTGAAAGTGTACCTTCTGTACCTGGGTTAGGTGCCGTACCACCAACCACTGAATAGCTGAGGTCTCCAGCTACGTCATCGACATCAGAAGCTCCATTGGCGACATCTCCATTAAAGGTTACATTTTCAGTACCCGTCTCGAAAAGATCACTGGCCGTAGGAGCATCATTTACAGGATCTACGGTAATCGTAACCGTAGCGATATCACAACCGGGGGCTGGTGACTCATCATCACACAGCTGATATTGAAAGGTCACGGTACCGAAGAAATTAGCATCGGGCACATAATCAAAAGTACCTGTGGTTTCATTAAATGTGAGCGTACCATTAGCTGCTGCGCTACCACCATCGAAAAGACTGTAAGTGAGATTAGCAGCAACATCATCAGGATCTGAATCGTTTGCAGTTACATCAGCTGCGGTAATAGAACCGTCTTCTAATACCGTTTCACTATCGTTTCCGGCATTAGGTACAGCATTTATATTTATGTTTAATGTAGCATTGGAACATGCACCTTTGCTATCGCAAACAGTATACACGTAAGAGTCTCCAGAAGTATTTGGAGCATCTGGTTCATACGTATAACCTCCGTTTGCATAAATTGTAATTGTACCATCTGTAGTGAAATATGTCCCTGGAGATTGAATGGTTAAAGGCAAATCCCCTTCAGGATCAGAATCATTTGTTATTACATTTCCACTTATTGGGGTTCCCTGGTTGGTAGAGGCATTGTCATCAACTGCAATAGGTGCAGCCTGGTAATTAATGATGATATCTGCGTCTGAGCAATTGGCTGGCAAAATAAGGTTATCACATACTGTATATGTGAAGGTGAATGTACCGACAAATGTGGCTACCGGATTAAAGGTGTAGCCACCTAAAGCAGTTATTGTAAGAGTCCCTTCTGGAGTGTTATAGGTACCAGGGTTATCTACATTTAGGACATCACCCTCCGGATCTGAATCATTAGCTAAAACATTACCAGATACTGTTTGATCTTGATTGGCGTCCGTCACATCATCAACGGCAATCGGATTACCGGTAGCATTGACATTAACGGTTAGATCAGCGTTGGCACAAAGTGGTTCTGTATCACACACTGTATATGTATAGGTAAAAGTGCCCAGGAAGGCTGGCTCGGGATCAAAAGTATACGCTCCGTTAGCGGCTATCGTAAGTGTTCCTTCTCCAGGAAAGTTGAAAGTACCCGGACTAGAAACTGTAAGCGCATTTCCTTCCGGATCTGAATCATTGCTGATTACATTACCTGTAGCATTTACATCCTGAAGAACAGATTGTGTGTCATCTACAGCCACAGGTCCGTCATTGATTGCATTTACCTGAATGGTGACAAATTCTGTATCACAAAGTGCTGGTGACCCATCATCACATACCTGATACTCAAAATTTACTGAACCATTGAAATTCGTATTTGGTGTATAACTGTAAGTACCATCGGTATTTATTACCAAAGTACCGTTTGCCGCTGCTGTGCTTCCGTTGGATAAGCTATACGTTAAGTTAGCCGGAGTATCATCTATATCGGTCACAAGATCTGTGAGTGTACTATTTAAGGTATTATCTTCATCTACTGTTTCTGTTGGGTCTGCAGATGCCACAGGAGCATCATTTACTGGGGAAACCGTAATAGTTACTACTGCATTGTCACATAGTGAAGATACATTATCGTCACAGGCCTGATAAGTAAAACTTACCGTACCATTAAAATTGGCAGTTGGCGTATAACTGTAAGTACCATCAGGGTTAAATGTGAAGGCTGTTCCTGCTGGCGGTGCTCCCACTAAAGAAAAGCTCAGGTTCTCACCATCTGGCTCTGAATCGTTGTTATATACAACTCCGTTGAGGGTTGCATCTTCATTTACAATCGGATTATCATCCTGTGCCACGGGAGGGTTGTTAGCGGCTCCGATATTCATCGTAACCGTAGCTACACTACAGTTATTTCCAGGGTCGCATACCTGATAGTCGAAAGTAACTATACCGGTTTCGCCTGTTCCCGGTTCATATAGAAAAGTACCATTATCATATAAATAGAGCGTACCGACTCCTGTTAATCCTGATGCATAAGCGGTATTTAAGGTAAGTGACTGACCATCAAGCTCGCTATCATTCTCAAACAAATTGCCACTAATTGCTGTATCAATAGGACCAGTAAAACTATCATCAACAGCAACTGGTGCAAGATCTACTTCATTAACCGTTATAGTTACAGTCGCTTCGCTACACTGACTTGGAGTACCATCATCACACACCTGGTAAGAAAATACATCCGTTCCGAAAAAGCCTGTACTAGGCGTATAGTCATATGAGCCATCTGCATTTAAGACTAATGTACCATTGCCTGGCCCGCTCACAGGAGTCGTACTTACAGTAAGATTATCTCCTTCAGGATCTGAATCATTAGTTATAACATTGGCAGAAAGCGTAGTATTTTCATTGGTAGTTCCGGTGTCGTTATTTGCAACAGGTGCTTTGTTACCACTACCAACCGTAATGGTAACCGTAGCTACGCTACACGCCACCGAGGCATTTGGTGCACCATCATCACAAACCTGATACTCAAAGGTATCTATGCCTGTAAAACCATTGTTTGGCGTGTAAGTGTAAGTTCCATTTGCATTTAATATTAAAACTCCATTTGATGGTGGAGTAACGGGACTGGTATTTACTGTAAGTGGGCTACCCTCTTTATCATAATCATTTGACAGAACGTTACCGGAGGTGGCGGTATTGATACTCGTATTGTCACTATCTTTTAGGGCTACTGGCCCATCGTTTATAGGATTTACAGTAAATGAAACTGTGGCGTTATCACATAAAGTAGGATCACCATCATCACAAACTTCATAGGTAAATGAATCTGAACCACTAAACTCTGCTTTCGGTGTGTAAGTGAACGTTCCGTCAGGACTAATCACCACGGAACCATTTTTTGGGCCAGATAGTGGAGTTGTGCTTACTGTAATTACATCACCTGCATCGGGATCGTTATCGTTGGTGGTTAAATTACCAGAGAAAGCAACGTCTTCATCGGTTGTATAATTATCATCTGTAGGATTTGGTGTACAATTGGCAACCACCTCGTATGTAAAAGATTTTTGAAGAGAGTAAGTAAACCACCATGAGTTAATGGTATTTAGGTTTCCGTAATTAGTATTTGTCCAACCGTGATTTGGAGATGGCCGACCATCAAGGTTTACATCATCAGGAGGAGTTGCCTCTCCAATATTACTATCATCCCAATAAATAAGTGGTTCTGTACCTGCGGGTCTTTCAAGACCTACTATAAAACCAGCCTCATTATACTCTGCATCGTAAATCGGAAAGTTAGTAAGCCCGGAAATAATACTTACCCGAGCGGAAAAAGTTGTTCCTTCAGGTACTGGTACGCCAAAGCCATCATTACCATCCCATGGGATAATATTTTTTCCCGGTACCAGATAATCGACAATGATCACATCCTGTGTTCCATAATTTGGACCAGGATTACCATCGAGATCAATAAGTATTTCAGCGTAAGCTATTTTATTCGTTGAAAAAACGACATCAAATTGCTGTGACGGACAACCTACAATTCTAGGTTGAGAAGTAAGAAAAGCTGGCTCTCCTGATGGAAAAAGATCTTCATCCGGATTATTTAAGAATAAGGGATATTCTGCAAAAACGGACCTGAAATTGACAGATTTTCTAGATTCTTCAAAGTTGCCAACAGCAGTTACACCAGACTTATTACACAAAACGGTAAAGAGATATGGTCTCATCCCATTTAGATCAAGCGTAGTTACTACGCTATCAGCAGTGTATGCATAGAATTTAGTCTCTGCTCTACCATTTGGGCTCGCACCACCAGCACCGAACTCCATCATGGTCAGCTCCCATAGCTTAGACCATAATCTACCTGTTTGTATGTTTATTCCATCTGCTACTGTTACATCAAAGTACTTGATAGTATAAGATGTGCTGTAATTTTGAAATTCAATATAATAATCACCTACCTGACCTGGTGAAAAAGATAAAGGATTATATCCGCTGCCACCTACTAATGTTGATGGACCAGCTACTGCTTCGCTATAATCATTGATAAACCCAGACCCTGATGTAGGTGTTGTTCCTGAATAAACTATTGCATTGTCTGATGCTCTCCTAATCCTAAAATTACGGGTAATTTGAATAGGGAAATTTGGATTATCTATACCTTCATAGATGATACCAAACCCGAAATATATTCTTTCTCCCGGTGATTTAATAGAAATAAAGATACGTTCATCAGCGCTGGCGCTATATGTCCCCCAGTTGCTATTACCATCCAGGTTGAGCGCACATAGAGATCCATTGGCATTTTCTCCCTGCGGTTGTAACTCTTTAGTACCTTCTGCATGGGCACTAAATAGGGAACTAATGGAAAATAAAAAGATGCATAAAATTGAGCGAATGGCTAACCTGGTCAGTACTTTGGTAAAGTCTTTTTCCATCAATTGACAGTTTTTTAAATAAAATATAATTGATTTCCCCTCTTTACATACCCCACAGCTACTCATATCCAAACTTAGATAGATGTAACTCCTCAGTTTAATGTTTTAGGTGAATGGCACACTTTACTCGTTGAGTGACACTCACGGAGAGAGCATTAGACGACTATTGAGGAAATAGTCATAGGT
>NZ_SMMD01000740.1 GCF_009711475.1 Fulvivirga aurantia | reverse complement strand
CTTTATGATTATAAAGTTTAACTTGCATGAAGTTATTGTAGATAACAGACCGACTTTTCCTGATTTCAGGAATATTAAGAGGTATTAAGGCTTACTAATAGTGAGTGATTTTCCCCTACCTCCCACAAATGTCCTTATAAGGGCAATATTCACAGTTTTTGTAGTCATCGGTTTGGTCGAAGGTGACTTCAGGATCGTAGATTTCTGAAAGTAGCTCGGTAAGAAATTCTTCAAACTCTTCAGCCATGGGGCGGAAGTCGTGCAGTTCATTTTTACTTTTCTTATGGTGCACCCGCCAGCTAAAATCATCTTTAAATAAATCTTTGCTATTAAAAATGCCGGGCTCGATTTGATGAGTAACTCCATTTTTCTTCCAGTAGAGATAGCTGTAGTAAAAGACCTGTAAAATGGTTTTGTTGTCTTTTATTTTCGTGCGGTCTTTAAGCTTCTCAATCGACTCGTAGGTTTTATCATCACGACCGGTTTTATAGTCTATCACGCGTACAGTTTCGCCTTTTCTGTCAATTCTGTCGATAATCCCTTTGATGCGTACACCCAGGGTTTGCCCACCACTGGTAATGGGGAGATCTACATGATAACCCTCACGTGTACTTGCCTCCAGGCCGAGTACCCTAAATGGGGCATATTTAGCGTCATGCTTGATGATCTCGTTGGCAAACTTTTCTAGTATCTCAAAAGCGATAATTGAACGCCCCTCAGGCTCAAAATTCTCTTCCTTTTGTGCGTTGTAATGATCAACAAAAGCCTTTCTTAAAGCACCCCGAATGCCCATTTGCAGATACATCACATCATTTGGCTCTATGGTACTGCGTTTTTGTTTTTTGGTAAACTCCTTATACAAAATCTCCATGGCATTGTGCAGGATGTTCCCGAAAACGGCTGCGTCCATCTCTTCCTGTACATCATCGGCCTCATACAGCTTTGCCACGTACTTAAAGTAAAATTTGAGGCGGCAGGTCAGGTAGGTGATCAATGCCGAAGGTGTGAGTTTTGACTGGTCGCGATAGTCGTAACCCGTGGTGAAGCGTTGCATTTTTTGCAATACCTCGGATGTTTTCTTAATGGTTATGGCTGAGAGGCTTTGCGTTTTTACCGGGTTAGCTAATATCTTTTTCGTGATCGTGTGGTCAGATTCAGCTTCAAGCTGTCTTACAAAACGACTGATTTCGCCATTTACATTAAATTCAGAAACTGTGTTGTAGTAGAAATGCACCTCATTAGCACGCTGTAGTAAGCGGTAAAAGAGGTAGGCATACATGGCATCATTATTTTCATAAACAGGCAAGCCAAAAGCTTTCCTTATGTTGTAAGGCACAAAAGAACCTCGTCTGGGTTGTGCAGGCCAGCTACCTTCATTCATGTTGAGGATGTATACCCGATCAAAGTCCAGGTTTCTGGTCTCAAGAATACCCATGATCTGAAGACCATCCAGCGGCTCTCCTGTAAACGGAACCTTAAAACTTCTAGCCAGACGTTTAAAAAGTGCTGTGAAAAATTCATAACCCAAAGCATCGGCTTTGTCACCAATCATATGAGCCACATGCTGCAATTGTTCAAAAAATCGACTGATAAACTCTGTCTCTAATTCACGGTCCTTGTCATGCCAATGAGTGTACAGCTTACGCAGAATATCAATGAGGTACTGCACCGGATTATTGTTGGCCGCAAACAGAAATTGAAACAGCTCATGTTTAAAATCAAACTCTTTTGCAGGGATGAGTATCCGGTTTTTCTTTTTTATTTCAGCAAGCCATTGTGTAGCCTTATTTTCTTCCAACGGCATAAGCAGAGGGTGGAGGAGGAGCTCTTGTACCGGGCGGTGGTAAAAGCTTATGCCCTTTACGGTGCTTGTTTTGCGTAGTCTTTGCAGGTCGAGCGCGCTTTCGAGGAGGCTATAAACGCTGGTGTCTTTGAGTGGATAACCCATGGTGATATTGACCTTGTCTACAACATCTGGTATGCTATGCAAAACCGGAAAAAGCATATGCTCCTGAGGGAGCACTACAACCGTACGACTTGGCTCAAAATCAGGGGCCTGAGCTATCGCTTTAATCGCCTCACCCATAGTTTTGGCCTGACCAACCTCCAAAGAAACACCTGTTGCTGTAAACTTTTTCGGTTGTTTGATGCGATTTTGAGGTTCTTTAGGAAAAGACCTGCCGAGTAATGTGTCAGCCGCGTATTCTCTGAGAAAGGTGCCTGCCTCTTGCTGCCGGTTGCTGAAATAGTAATCGTCAACATCCCAGATAATCTCTGCGCTTACCTCTCTTACAAAATATTTGAAGATCGTTTCTTCACTTTTAGTAAGTGCGTTAAAACCTGCCAAATACAATTTATGCGTTGGTTTAATTTTTTCGGCTTCCAGTCGCTCAGCAATATCACGGTAGATCATGCCTCCAAAACCTCGCCCTTGCTGCCTGAGCCTTTCTTTAAAGCCCTCGTAAAGCGGTAGTAATATGCGCCAGGTTTCTAAAAACGCCTTTTGTGTGGCAGTTGTGTCTGGTAGAAAGCTCGACCAAAATGATTGGATTACTTCTTTGTCTTCTTCATCGAGATAGAAAAAAGCCTCATCAAGTTCTTTCTGAGTTTTTATGCCTGTAAATAACTTCTTTGTCTCAACAAGGTACTGATCGATTTCTTCAAAATCACGCAAGATCATTTCTCCCCAGAAAAAGAACTTGTCAAATGTCTCGCTTTTCTTTTTGACCAGCTTATAGACTTCAAACAGCTCAAAAATTGCTTCCAGCGTCTCTATTTTTTGATAGGGGCTAAACTGCATGAGGTAGTCTTCCAGACTGTATACTTCAGGCATAAATACCGGCTTATCGATGAGTTGAGCAAGCTCTTTTCTAAAGAATAAACCGGCCCTGCGATTTGGAAACACGACTACAATGTCCTCCATGCTGGCATTTTCTGTAAGTATGCGCTGAGCTACTTCGGCTATAAATGTTTGCTGTGCTGTCATGCCTCTACCTTCACTATTTCCTGGTTTTCTAAATACAAAAGCAGACCTTCTACCGGTAGTGCTTTCACCTCTCGCATGATGCGTATATACGCCTTCATTTGTTGCTGGTCTTTTGTGCGCTGGGTACCTGTTTTATAGTCAATCAATACTATTTTTTGACCATTGCTATTGATGCGGTCGATACGTTTAAAATCACCACCGGGTAAAAGTATTGGTACCTCAGTTTGTACTTTCCAATTGGTCTGAAAGTACTCTGAGAGTGCATTTACAGTGTTTTCAATATCTCCAAACAGCTCGTGAGATGCCAGATTTTTTAAGTCTTCGTGATAGTAAACACGACTTAATACTTCGTGTAGTGTGATGCCGTAAAGTGCTTTTTCATTAAAATGCTTTTTGCTGTCAGCAGCGGCATCTTTCATTTGTAGCTGTATCTTCTTGCGCCAGTTGTATGAGTAATAGTCACTCAAACTTACCTCTTCACCACCGCTTGTTGCCGCTTTAGGTGCAGGCAGTGATCCGATAGTTAATTTGCTGTTTTCTTCATCCCATTGGTCCTCCTGTTTAATGACTGAAGCTAGTTTGAACATAAGATCGCTCACAGCGCTCAGTTTATCTTTTTTTGCCATCGGGCTTGCCATAAACAAGGCTTTCTCTGGTCTGGTGAGGGCCACATATAATAGATTAAGGCTGTCCAGCAGATTTTTTAGCTTCTCCTGATAGTAGATATCTGCCCAATAGGTTTTTTCTAAAGCCGATCCATAGCGAAGGGGAATTACAGGCATTTTATCAAAAGGAGGGTGAGAAACGCCCTCACACCATAGAATTTTATCTGATAGCCGGTTTTGCTTATCGAGCGACCAATCAACAAAAGGCAGTATGACAACAGGAAATTCGAGTCCTTTTGATTTGTGTATGGTAATGATTTTTACAGCATTATTGTCATCAGAAATGATGATTGACCTGTTTTTTCTCACCTCTTCCCACCACAATAAAAATGAAGCAATATCTCCACGCTCATTTTTAGAATAGTCCAATACTGCATCCTGAAAGCCTTGTAAGTAAGTATACTCCTCGCGAATGCGTGAAAGTTCAAAAATGCGACACAGTTCTTCAACCAATTCGTATAGCGGTAGCGATTTAAGCTGATTGCGTTGTTTGAGGAATTCTGCAGGCACATGCTGCTGCCACTGGTCAAGATGCAAATAGAGCTCGCTCTCGTTAATCGGCTCGTCAGTAAGGTATTTGCAATAGGTAGCATACCAGTTGGCCAGCTCTATCTGGTTTTTCTCATCATGCAACCATTTTACAACAGCTATGATAAACTGTACCACATGGCTTGAAGTGAGGTATAAGGCCTCTTTACTGACTACATCGTAGCGCTTGCCTGGTATAGCCTCACCTGAATTGCTGCGCTCAATAAAAGCATGTGCAATATCCCGACCCTCCTGGCTGGTACGCACCAATATGGCCATATCTCGCAGTTGGTAGCCTTTGTCTTGCATCTCCTCAACCTTTGAGATGGTGTATTCTATGGCCAGGTCTTTATATTTTTCGTCTGCCTCTTTTTCTTCTTTTAAGAAAGAAAGCTCAACCAAACCCTCGTTGTCATTTTTGCCTTTTGGTAAATGCTGGTAGGAGTCTTTGAATGTAGAAAACACCTCGTCCATTGCTTTTTGCAGTGTATCGGAAGGGTTTTCAAAATATTCAGACTCCATCAGGGGCTGAATTTCCTTAAAAATTCTGTTATTAAAATTGATGATGTTTGCCGTACTGCGCCAATTGGTGTCAAGGTTTAGTTCTTCGGAAAGCGCTTCGCCAATATCAGTTTTAACTTCATGCTGTAGCAGTCGCCAGTCGCCACCCCTAAAGCGATAAATCGATTGTTTGGCATCACCTACTACCATACTAAACTGCCCCTGGTCGGTGGCATTTTTTACCAAAGGCTTAAAGTTCTTCCATTGGTATGTAGAAGTGTCCTGAAATTCATCGATTAGGTAGTTATCGAATCTGCTACCTACTTTTTCATAAATATAAGGGGTGTCACTATCATCTATGATTCGATTGAGAAAATCTGGTAGATCAGAAATGAGCATGACATCATTTTCGTCACGGTAGATTTGCAAATACCGAGTGATATATGTGAGAATTCCGAACGTGTAGAAATAGCGCTTGGCTTCAATGGCAGAGTAATATTCGATATGCTTTTGATCGTAATAATCAATTAGCTCGTTATATTTTGGGAGAACAAAATCTGAAAGCGATTGCTCGAGAAATTCTTTATTTTTAGCTGTTTTCGTTATCCAGTCATCAATATTGTCGGCTGCAGCTCTACGCTTTTCTGTGATGTCAAACTCTTGCTTTTCAAATTTCACAAATAAGCCTGCGGGCCCATTGCCTTTGCTTTTAAAACTATCTGTTGAGAGTCCTTTACTCTCCAGGTAGCTAAAAACCTCCTTGCACAGTCCTTTTATCTTGTTTTCAAATGTGTATTGAGTTTTGTCTAGCTCAGATTTAAGGGATTTTAATTCTTTTGGGTGCTCTGCAAGATCTGTGAGTTTATCTGCAAATTCTTTAAACTCATCTTTGAGCACCTCGCTGGCCAAAACTGCGATATCTCGTCTAAAGTCCCAGCTAGTGCCTTCTTCTACTCGTTCCTCTGCAAACTGAGTAAGCCACGCGCGTAGCTGTCGGTGTTCAGTTTCCCCAATTTCAGAAAGCATACGATCTATGACCTCTTGAAGCGCAATATCAGTATCGAGATCAATGGCAAAATTGCCTTGTAATCCCATCTCTCTGGCAAACGCTCTGATCACCTGGTAGAAAAAACTGTCTATCGTTACTACCGCAAATCGACTGTAGTCGTGTAAGATGTCAGAGAGTGTATAAGCGGCTTTTCTTTTGAGTGTGGCATGATCGATTTGTAGATCACGGCAAAGCTCGTCAGCGAGAGTTTGCTCCTCTCCATCTTTGAGCAACGTGAGAAATTTTATAATCCGCTGCTTCATTTCCTCAGTGGCCTTGTTGGTAAAGGTTACACCAAGAATTCGTTTAAAACGGCCCTTATGTGAGAGTGCCAGTTTGAGATATGATTTGGCCAGTGTGTAGGTTTTGCCAGAACCGGCTGAGGATTTATATATGAGAAAGTTTTTTGACATGCGCGATCGTAAAATTAACGCTTGTCTGGTGTCCGGGAAATTTTAATCAAACAAATATTTAATCATTTTATAAAGATGTGGTATTACATTATCTAGCATTTTATGTCAATTAACAGTATCTTAAGTAGGAAATAAAATATTAGAAATATGGAACTAAGAAAAAACTACCTTCTGCTACTTTTTATATCAATACTTGCTGTTTCTTGTGGGGATGATGATGCTGCAGATTTGCTTACTGTTACTCAAAATGGTGAAGTAAGTCAGACTTTGTCTGTTGCAACGGATACGCAGACTGAATTTGATCAAACACTGACCATTGACGTAGCTTCAGATAGCGATGTCACACAATTTGGCGATCGTATTGATTCTTATGAAATCGATTCTATTTATATTGAATTCGATAATTTCGTTGGCAGCCCGGATGTAAATATCACACAAGCTACAGCTTTTATATTAGCAGCTGATGACTCACAGATTTTACAAATCAATATAGGTACGCCTATCAATTTAAAAGAGGCTGATGATAACAATGGAGTTGTAGTTATTAAGGATTTGGTAGATGGTGTGGAGTCTCTGATTATAGATAGTATCACGGAGGATGGTTCAATAAAGATCAGAATGCAAGGAGCTATAAGTGAAGCGCCTGCTTCTTTTGATGTTGAAGCCACGCTTTATTTCCAGGTGACAGGATCGCTTATTAACTAGTTTTTCTATCGACTTAAATAGTATTCTTGATAGTTATATTTGATTGAGGAAGCATTTAAAAAAGGCTTTTTTCATTTTTTGTCTTGACACAAAAA
>NZ_SMMD01000684.1 GCF_009711475.1 Fulvivirga aurantia | reverse complement strand
GCATGACTATACGCTCCTTGATTCTGATGAAGATTTTGCAGATGAGGCTGAAGTAATCTTCGACTTTGAAGTTGAGGATACTCCCGAGAGCGTTGAAGCCTACCAGGGCTTAGACTTACCGGTTTTTCTAAATACTGTAAAATTAACTCTTTCAGAGCTTAACTACCTTTATGGAATAACAGGCAATATGTATGGATTTAATGGCCTTAAAACTTTCGTAAACAGGCCTCAGTTGGAAGTGACCAGTTTAACTCCTGATGACAAATCGCTAGAACAAATCGCTGAAAGTCTTAATACCGAAATTTTGCAGGTTGATGATCGTGTAGGTATGGTTACACCACGTGTAATTTTTATGATTATTAATGAGGCCTATTATACAGTACAAGAGGGCACGGCCTCTAAAGAGGACATCGATCAGGGCATGAAACTAGGGACAAATTATCCTTATGGTCCTTTCGAGTGGTCTGAAAAAATAGGTATTTCAGATGTTTATGAAACGCTCGAAGCACTATACGAGGACACTAAAGAGGAGCGATATAAGATATGCCCTCTTTTAAAGAAGGCATATCTAAGTAATCAATCTTAATTTTATTCTACTGTAACAGATTTGGCCAGGTTTCTTGGCTGATCCACGTTACAATTTCTCATCACAGCGATGTGGTAAGAAAGTAATTGTAGAGGTATCACAGACACCATAGGCATCAATGCCTCGTCTGTTTTAGGTACCTCGATTACGTAATCGGCCATTTGAGGTATAAGGGCATCACCTTCTGTTACTACAGCGATGATTTTACCTTTTCTAGCTTTCACCTCCTGCACGTTAGATACGATTTTGTCGTAAGAGCTGTCTCTTGTTGCAATACAAACTACAGGCATCTCTTCATCAATCAAGGCGATAGGGCCGTGTTTCATTTCAGCAGCAGGATAGCCCTCTGCATGTATATAGGAAATCTCCTTTAGTTTCAAAGCACCTTCAAGCGCTACTGGGAAGTTGTAACCTCTACCCAGATATAAGAAGTTTCTGGCATCTTTAAACACTTCAGATATTTCCTTAATCTGATCATCCAGCTTTAAGGCCTTCTCAACTTTGCTAGGAATGGTTTCAAGCTCAACTAAAAGCTCTCTATATCTACTTTCGGTAATGGTTCCTTTTTTATGAGCTACTCTAAGAGCGATCATATTCAATACAGTAAGCTGAGCGGTAAATGCCTTCGTACTTGCTACTCCAATCTCAGGGCCAGCATGCGTATAGGCACCTTCATGAGAAGCTCTGGCAATTGAACTACCAACCACGTTACAAACACCAAATATAATGGCACCTTTAGACTTAGCGAGCTCCATGGCTGCTAATGTATCCGCTGTTTCTCCTGATTGGGATATGGCAATAACCACATCACCCTCATTGATCACAGGGTTTCTATACCTAAATTCTGAAGCGTACTCTACTTCAACAGGTATCCTACAAAATTCTTCTATAAAGTATTCTGCCACGAGGCCAGCGTGCCATGAAGTTCCACAAGCTACAATGATTATTCTATCAGCATTAATCAGCTTGTTGGCATATTCTCTTATTCCACCAAGAACCAAACGACCACTATTAGCATTGAGCCTACCTCTCATGCAGTCCATAATAGACTTTGGCTGCTCAAAGATTTCTTTAAGCATGAAATGCTCATATCCACCTTTTTCAATAGCTTCTAACTCTAAGTCAAGTGTTTGAATATAAGGTGTAGACGGAATGTCTTCAGTGTTTTTAAGCTGTAGCTCGTTTTTATTGATAATCGCTATTTCGTAGTCGTTGAGATAGACAACTTCATTTGTATACTCAACAATTGGTGTAGCATCTGAAGCCAGGAAAAACTCGTCCTTACCGATACCAACTACAAGAGGGCTACCTTTTCTGGCAGCGATTAAGGTATCAGGATCATTTTTAGACATTACCACGATCGCGTAAGCGCCTACAACCTTTGTTAAAGCAAGCCTTACTGCCTCATCAATAGTACAATCATTATTAATCTGGATATCTTCAATAAACTGAATAAGAACTTCTGAATCGGTATCACTTCTAAAAGTATAGCCTTTATTAATCAGCTCCTGCTTTAGCGAACTGTAGTTCTCTATTATACCATTGTGTATAATGGCGAGACTTTCAGTGGCTGAATAATGTGGGTGTGCATTCACATCATTAGGCTCACCATGTGTTGCCCAACGTGTATGACCAATACCGATATGGCTATTAAGTTCCTCTTCCTTCAGCGTAGCTTCAAGATCAGAAACCTTACCTTTTTTCTTATAGATATTAAGACCATTGTTTAATAATGCAATACCTGCACTATCATAGCCTCTATACTCGAGGCGTTTTAGTCCTTTTATAACTACTTCGTGTGCTTTTCTATGACCTAAGTATGCAACAATTCCGCACATAGTGTTTTAATTTTTTTCTGGGATAGTGTAAAAAAAACGCAACTTGACACTGCCTTTATCGATGACCGATCGCCTTACACTGTTTTGAGGCAAGCCGAGGGTCGAACTTATAGGGCTTATCATAAGTTGGTCAAATTCAAATTCATCTTGAGATGTAAGTGCTTCAATAAATAAAGGTACCTCCACCTTATACCCGCTTATATCATCATCAAAAGTCGTAGTTACGGTAGTGTTAGAGAGATCTGGTACATTGGCTACTCTGTATTTTTCGTTAGCCAAACTATCTTTAGAAGTAAGATAAAATCCTAGTGAAGAGAGCTCTTCCAAATCACCGGATATAGTCTCCATAACCAATTCAGCACTTTGAACAATTGCTGTTGGCACTGTATCTCTCATGGCTTCCTTTAAATCAGCCATATCGATCTTCATCAGTAAATTGGTGCCAGACTGCAAATATGCTTCATTGTTCGTAGTTACATACGGCTCATATAATTGGTTGAGATCATCAAAGTTTGACCCACTCCAACCAGACTCTGGATTAGGAGTGATGTTATTATAAGATATTGAAGATGAGATCGGGTACCTTACTGTTTTCTGCGTTGTATCTTCAGTATAATAAAAGTAAAGACCTGATTCTGAGCCTATGGAATAATTGAGAATGGCTCCATTAACTTCAGAGGCCTGTATATGTATGCCTTTGAAAAGCGCAGCTATTTCACCAGCTGAGTCATATTGATTCGTTTTTAGTTGAGCAAATAAATCTGCCCCGTATCCTTGATCTAATTTTGTTTGATGACTGTAGATATAGTTATCCTCAGAATCAAAGTTTTTTTCATAGAATGCAGAGTCTGCACTGTCGTTGATACTATCATTTAAATCAATATTGAAATCACTGAACTCCAGACCTAAGCTGTCAGGATATACCTGAAAAGCGAAGGTGCCTATTTGGTCAGCTACAGATTCTGAACTTGAAGATGTGAAGCTTCTAATGTTTCCATTTTCAGTTATTGGAATAGAATCTGCTAATTGAAAGACAGAGAGTCTGTGCTCTGTATCTTCAATATTATTACCATAAACAGATGATAACCTTAGTTTTAGAACCACAGAATCAAAAGTAGCATCTGATTCGAAAGTAACTGAAGAGCCATTGATTTCAGAATAATTCTTTGCTTCGATTAGTCCAAAAGCAGGATCTTGATAGGCACCTACCATAATGGAACCCGTGCCTCTGGTATTGACCCCATCGACCCACACTTGAGATACTTTGTCTTCTAGTGGAATCTCTGCAAAAAAAATCCCCAAATTATTTTCGGGGGGGAGTCCTATTGTGCTGATGTCTTCTTCACACGAAAAAAGTGTAAGGGCTGATAAAGAAATCAGCCCTAAAATTCTAGCCCGCAAGTTCATTATATAAATTGTAGTAAGAGTCTGTGAAATTTTCGTCTTGTTCTATTGTTTCAACTTTTTTATCATCCAATAAGCCATTTAGTGACTTATCTTCTTCTGCTTTGATTACAACATCTGAAAACTCCATGCCTAATTTAATGAAACCGTAGTAATCCGCGGTTTCAAGGTTAGATAACATGCTGTCATCAATATCCATCATTTTAACTTTGTCAATAAGGTCATTGCCAAATTTGTGCTGGAAACCGTTGTTGTAAACAGTGAAAACAGTTTTAGCATCCTTAAATAACGGATCGTTCTTATATGTTGTTTTCAAATACAATGGAATAAGGCTGGTCATCCAATCATTACAATGTACCACATCAGGTGCCCATCCTAATTTTTTTACAGTTTCTATAACGCCCTTGCAGAAAAATATTGCACGCTCGTCATTGTCATCGTAAAAATTATTTTCCTTATCATGGAAGACTGACTTTCTGTGAAAATAATCTTCATTGTCGATAAAGTAAACCTGAAGCTTAGCATTTGGTATAGATGCTACCTTAATAATTAACGGCTTCTCCTCATCACCCACAGAAATGTTTATTCCTGAAAGCCTTACCACTTCATGTAATCTATTCTTTCTCTCATTAATCAATCCAAATCTAGGAACCAATATCCTGATTTCCATTCCTTTCTCCTGCATAGCCTGTGGCAAATTTCTCACAAACTCTGCAACTTCAGAAGTTTGTAAAAAAGGATTGATCTCACTGGCTACATAAAGAATTCGAAGCTTTGACATATATTTATAGGGATTTGTTTGCGTAAAATAAGACCACAAAATTACGAAATTTTTAACGGTATTCAAGATATTGTTTGTCGAAAAACTTAGTTTTGCGACCCTTTAAACTATTAGAATGGAGGTATTTAAGGAGATTTTTCCTCTTAGAGAGCACCTTAAAACGATCAGGGCTGCACACAAAACTATTGGGTTTGTACCCACCATGGGCGCACTTCATGAGGGGCATATGGCTTTGGTCAAAAACTCTTTAGAAGAAAATGACTTTACAATTTGTTCGGTGTATGTAAACCCGACTCAATTTAATAATGCCTCTGATCTTAAAAATTACCCCAGAGAGCTGGAAAAAGACTTACAACTATTGAAAAACAAAGGTTGTGACGCTGTCTTTGCACCCTCTGACAATATTATTTATCCGGAAAAAACAGCCATCACTATCGATTTCGGTAGTTTGGCAAACAGGTTAGAAGGAGCCTTTCGTCCCGGACATTTCAATGGTGTAGCCACTATAGTTTCTAAACTTTTTCATATTGTTGAGCCAGATCAGGCTTATTTTGGTCAAAAAGACCTCCAACAGTTTCTAATAATAAAACAACTGGTCGAGGATCTTTCTTTTCAGATAAAACTGCGCTGTGTAGAAATTGTAAGAGAAGATGATGGGCTTGCACGCTCCTCACGGAATAAAAGGCTTTCTGAGAAAGAAAGAGATAAAGCAGTAGTTTTGCATCAGGCGCTGCTTAAAGCCAGAGATCTTCTGCTAACCGGAAAATCTGTTGGTGATTGTAAATCAGAAGTATCTCAACTTTTTAGTGAGCCGAGTGTGAAATTAGAATATTTTGAAGTGGTAGACGCCAATAGTTTAAAAGTGATAACGAACATTTCTGAACCTAAAAATGTTGCGATATGCGTAGCCGCATTTGTAGGTGAAGTTAGATTAATAGATAACATAATTTTTAGTAAGGAGCTGTAATGCAAATCGAGGTTTTAAAATCAAAAATTCATAGGGTAAAGATTACCCAG
>NZ_SMMD01000256.1 GCF_009711475.1 Fulvivirga aurantia | reverse complement strand
TCACCACTCTGCCCGGTTTCATCCCTAAAAATAGACAACCCTAAACCACCTACATGCATAGGTTTGACCCCTCTTTTTACAACAGGATAAGCTACAGAAGCCTGCGTAGTTTTAAAGGGTAAATCTATATTGCCCCATTGTGATCGATAGTTTGCCTGAAAGGTTATGTCCTTTTCCTCCCCGACCAGTGCAGGATTTAGATACAGGCCTGTATTATAGTACTGAGAGAAAATAGGCCTTTGAGCTGAAGCAATACCAACAACTACAACAACCAACAATATGGTCATTGTGGTTCTCATCTGAAAACCGAAATTATTCCTTTCTCTTCAATTTTTTCACCAGTAAATTTTGTGGCTCTCAGTATAAAGGGGTAAGAACCCGACTGCACAAGTTCACCGTTTTGTTTTTGCTTGCCATTCCACCCACTGTCTTGCATTTCCTCCAATGAGTTGGTTTCGTAAACAATGATACCCCAACGATTAAAAACCGTTAACGAAAAGTCTTCTTCTAACAACTCATTTCCATACACCCGTACAGATTTATTCTCCTCGTCAAATGCGTTTGGTGAAAGGCTTTTAGAAAAATAAAATTTTTGACCTCCATTATTTACAGGTGTCTCTATGGCTATTAACCCGACTTTATTAGCAATACCAGGAAGTAAAAACCTGTCAGAACTTGAACTCACGGTTTTATACATGTCGTTTCCAGACTCACTCCAGATCGCAGCAACTTGATCGTACTCAAAATATGACTCTTTGGGAGGTAAGATCATTTCATAGTTTTCGACAAAACCAGAGGCTAAGTTTATTTTATAGCTCACCGGAGATACCGCAACATAATCACCTTCTGTTTGTGGCTGAAACCCAGAATCAAAATCCGCGATGATCACTACTGCAGGGTTAGCACCTAATATTTCAGAAAACTCTATAGGGGTGTAGTATTCGTCTGTTCCTATTGGGTAGAATTTTGGGCCTGAACCTAGCTGGCCAAGAGGCCCGTTTATATAGCTAAATTGAGATCCACCTGAAATCTTAACCTTACTCGATAACCACAAGCTATCCGTCATGCTAGTGGTAAAAAGCCCATTTTCTAAGTGTAATTCATCAGTTACTTTTAAGTTTCCTACTAAGAATTTTTGACCTCCCCCCTCTATAATCAGCTTATTTATGGCCTGATTGTTATTAATTATGATCTGAGTTTTTTCTCCAGAGAGGGTTAGAGCTCCAATACCTTGATAAACATTGCTGTTGCGCCAATGACCAGCCACCACCATATCACCTTGATTTTGTGTAAAGCCATTGTTTGTGAAATTGCCTGGTGTATAAAAAAGGGCATCTTC
>NZ_SMMD01000242.1 GCF_009711475.1 Fulvivirga aurantia | reverse complement strand
AAGGTTGATGGAAAAACTTTTACAGGCTTTTCAGGCAAACAAACTTTTGATCTAATGGCATTGCAAAATGGAAATACAAAAGTATTAGGTAATGGTGAGCTTGATGCACGCACTTACTCAAATATCACTTTCGTACTAGATTATGAAGCAGACGCAAATGGTAATGCTCCAGGTTGCTATGTACTTACTGCAAATAATGAGAAGCAAAAGCTAGAAAGTAGTGCCGGGTCGACTGGAGAATTAGTTGTAAATAGTGCGTACGAAGTGAAAAGCTCAACTCAATCAAGGATTGTGGCTGATTTTGACTTGAGAAAAGCCATTAAATACTCGAATGACAACGAAAGAAAGTTTGAGTTTGTAAGTGATGCTAGTCTTAGCAACTCTGTAAGAGTCGTAAATAAAAATAGCACCGGTTCAATAGATGGTAACTATACTGAAAGCATGACCGGATCGACTGGCAAAGTAGTTGTATTTGCCTATAATAAAGGTTCATTTAATGCTTCTACAGAGAGCGAACCAAGTGGTGAAGCTAACATCAGATTTAGTAATGCTGTAAGTAGTGCTACTGTTTCTAATAATGGCAATTACAAGCTTTCTTTCTTAAATGAGGGCGACTATGAGTTACACTTTGCCTCTTATGAAGATAATGATCAGGATGGTGAGTATACTTTTGAAGCAATGCTATCGTCACAAACTAAAGTCGATGGTAACGTACTGGAATTCATTACGGTAGAAGCTTCTAGTGAAGTAACCGTGAATACTACAATTACAGGAATTATAAATTAATAGTTGGTTAGTGAAAAATGAGAAAGGGTGTCCCCAACAGGATACCCTTCTTTCATTTATATCTTTTATTAAATTCGATTCAACGTTAATTTTAACGTACAACCAGTATCCTCCCCAACACTTGTTATAACTAAAACATCTCCAGCAATCTGAAAACTGCTAGTCTCGCACTCATTATCATAGCAAGTTGTTAATTCACTTCCCGAAACAGAATAAGAACCCGTACTAACCACTGCTTCTTGATCATTAGGATCTTTATAAGAATCCTCACTCGTTCCATCAGAATTAAAAACCAATGTTAGACAAAAATCAGGACAATCGAGACTAATAGAACCTTCTGAATCTGGTGAAGAACAATTCATTCTTTCTAATGTAATACTTTGCCATGTACCTACCAATTGTGTTTCTAAACTTACTTTAGTGTCTTCCTCATCTTCGCAGGCAGTTAAAAA
>NZ_SMMD01000172.1 GCF_009711475.1 Fulvivirga aurantia | reverse complement strand
ACTGGTAATAAGTACTAACGGTATTTTAGATCAATTTCCCTTTGGTGCACTGATCGTGCAGGGTGCAGATTCAGATAGAATCAATTATAAGAAGCTAAAATATCTTGGATTGCTAAATCCTATAAAACGAACACATACCGCTAAAATGTATTTGAATAATAATAGGCCCTTTAAAGAAGATGATTTTTCAGTTCTGAGCTATGCCTTTTCCAGTGATGAAACCTTGAAAAATAATATGATACAAGGCTTTAAGGAACTGCCTGGTTCACTTAGTGAATTACTACAACTGCAAAAGATGTTTGGCTTACAAAATGTTACGTCAAGAGCAGGAATCGAAGCAAAAAAGGATCAATTTTTAAGCGACCTTGATAACAAATTTGACATTATTCACTTAGCACTACATGCTACTTCCAGTACCCAAGACAAACTAGAAAATAAGATATTCTTTCGCACATCTACAGGTTCTTATGATTCATTATATGGATATGAACTGTTGAGTCATCAGGTCTTGGCTAAACTTGTTGTGCTTTCCGCGTGTGAATCTGCGTTAGGTAAAGATGTAGTAGGAGAGGGGACTTACAGTTTATCCAGGGCATTTATGCAGGCTGGTACCGAGCATGTAGTAGCAAGTCTCTGGGAGCAGGTGGATTTCAGCTCCCGGTTGATTAATAGAAGCTTTTATCTAAACCTGAAAGAAGGTAGTAACCTTGATCAGTCCTTATTGAAAGCTAAACGGGACTACGTGGCACAGGCTAATAAATACAATTCCCACCCGGCATACTGGGCGGGAATTGTGGTGTTTTAAAG
>NZ_SMMD01000637.1 GCF_009711475.1 Fulvivirga aurantia | reverse complement strand
TTTTTATAAAACGCTTGATTTGAGTATGGTCGCCACCTTTAACCTTCACTACATACATACCGGTTTCTAAAGCGCTTACATCAACCTTTAATTGATTCTCTCCTTCTGTGCTACCCATGATCATTACATGGCCAGAGATGTTTATCACTTGATAAGAAATTGGTCCGTTATAATCGGTAAGCGACAAGTTGATGAACTCTGTGGCTGGGTTCGGGAAGAGTCTGAGCTCTACAAACTGTGCTACTTCAACCTTGCCCTGAACAGCTATCACATCACTGTACTCGAACTCTCCATCATAGTCAACCTGCTTGAGTCTGTAGTAATTTCTCATACCTGCGGCAGGCTTCTTGTGTTCAAATTCATAAACACTTAGCTCACGTGTTGTGCCATTTCCATCTACCTGTCCAATTTTCACAAAGTCAATTCCGTCCAGAGAATGCTCAATTTCAAATCTATCATTGTTTATTTCTGAAGCAGTTTCCCAGGTAAGAGCCACCGTATTTTTATCAGTTAGTTCTGCTGTGAATGATATTAATTCAACAGGAAGCGCAGTAAATTGATTGTAGAGATAATCGGGTGTACTTCCGTTGGCCTGGCCGCTGGTAAAGTCATCGGTAAAGTTTCCATTACTGTTGCTATCTTCAGTAACAGTTGGCTCTCCATCACCATCATCATCAGCATCTCGATAATTTGCAGCACCATTGCCGTCAGTATCTGGTAAAGCTGCCACAACACCACCTGCATCTCTGTCGAAGGCATCAAGGATTCCGTCATTGTCGGCATCTCCTGCACCTTCACCAGTGTCCAGCACACCATTACCATTGGCGTCCCATTCAGCTACTCCATCTTCATTGGCATCATTTCCTTCGACCATATCAAGTATGCCGTCATCGTCTGAATCTATGTCTATATAATCTTTCAATCCATTAGAATCAGAATTAGGTAAAGGCATTGGTGAACCACCATTATCAGGATCTACACTATTGGCTAAGCCATCACCATCAGAATCAGTGAAGTTGTCTAAAACTCCATTTCCGTCAACATCTACACCCCCGGCTTCAACAACATCTGTGATTCCATCATTATCAGAATCCCTATCAAACATATCGTTTAAACCATCCATGTCAGAATCAGGGTTACTCAATGGCGTTGTTTCAACGGCATTGGCTAAACCATCATTGTCCGTGTCATTAGATTTCACATAAGAGCCCGTGTATCTACCATCGGCTGTCATATTATTTGGTAACACGCCAGCGTTAGCCTCAACAGCATCTACAATTCCATCATTATCGCTATCCAGATCAAGGTGATTTGGTATACCATCCTTATCGTAATCTGCGTTATCATCCACTCCATCCAGATTGCTATCAACGAATCCGGCAAAATCAGTATCTAAGTAGTTAGGTATATTGTCATTGTCCTCATCTGCACTAGGATCAGCACCATATGACGCTATTTCTGTGGCATCAGGTATTCCATCATTGTCATCATCCTGATCTACATTATCAGCTATACCATCATTATCAGTGTCAGTTAGACATCTTGTAAATGAATATGAGAAAGCATCTATACCAAATTCACCTGCAACTCTAGCTAAATAAACATATCTGGCTCCCTCTGCTGGCACTATATAATTATATATAGTCCAGGCATATCCGCCAAAGTTGTCTGAGAAATTTGTATTACCACTTAAGTTAATTGTAGTTCCGTTTATCTCAGTACCGGTGGCTACTGTGAATTCGTTTCCATTTTGTGTTAAAGCTCTAATTGCTATCGTCTCCCCCGCAGGTATAAATTCCTGTAAATCAAGAATGGCAAAATCATTCAGCCCTCCATTATTATTAAAAGTGGCGAAACCATTGTTTGGAACACCTACCATATTGGCAGCGTTAGCCACTCTATTATTTGGGTTGAACACAATTGAACTGGCATTACCAACAACAGATTCCTGGACACCATTTCCACATGGGTTGGTTGTGGCCTCCAGGTAATCAGCTGTTCCGTTAGCAGGATCAATATCGGCAGTTTCGTCTTTTGTAGGCACGGTATCGTTGTCATCATCAGTATCTCTGAAGTCAACATCATCAGCCCCATCTGTATTTTGTATCGGAGCGGTAGTGCCTCCATTATCCGTATCAAAACGATTATCCAGACCATCACCATCAGTATCAGCTCCACTTGGGTTTCTATCTGCTGTACCGTTTGAATTAGCATCGTGACCTTCCACCAAATCTAAAACCGTGTCATTGTCACTGTCAGTGTCCTGAAAGTCAGGAGTACCATCATTATCAAAATCAAGAGGGATAATATCAGTACCTCCATTGTCGCTATCAAAGCTATTGTCAATACCATCTCCATCAGTATCAACTCCGGACGGTGTTGTAAAACCGGCTGTTGTCTGACCTTCTACTAGGTCTCTTATTCCATCGCCATCACTATCAGCATCCAGATAGTCAGGCAGTGCATCACCATCGATATTGCTATAAGTATCATTAGTACCATCACCGTTTGAATCAGTCGCTCCTGCTTCATAAAAGTCTGGAATACCATCATTATCTGCATCCTGGTCAAGAAAATCAGGAACACCATCTCCATCAAAATCTGAAACCAATGGAGTACCGCCTGTTGTAGGATCTACATTGTTTACTAAGCCATCTCCATCAGAGTCATTTGCTGCAGCATATGCATTTGAGTATTGACCATTCTCATTCATATTAGCAGGTAAAGTGCCTCCGTTTGCTTCTACCGCATTAGGTATGCCATCTCCGTCACTATCTAAATCAAGGCGATCTACTATACCATCTCCGTCAAGATCACTATCGATACAGTCATCAAAAGAATAAGATACAGCATCTACAAAATTTCCTCTAGCCAGTCTTTCTATTCTTATATATTGAGCATCTGCTGTAAGTGTGAAATTGTAATCTGCTAAAGTGTTGCTTGCCAAAACGATATCGAAGGCATTTGTAAAGTTAGTTCCATCGATAGATTGACTTACGGTTACCCCTGCATCAGCACCTCCTGTTTGAATTTTTGCCATTCTAAGCGCTATAGTTATACCTTCAGGCACCACTCTATTGAGGTCTAGTGTAAGTACATCTCCATTTCTAACCTGAGCAGAAGACCCATCAGGTGCGCCCAGGGAATTAGCAGCCCCACCTACTCCACTGTTGGTTTGAGATACAGCATTACCTGAAGCCACACTACAACTAGCTTGCTCACTATCAGGAATACCGTCATTATTATCATCAGTGTCTACAGAGTTGAGTAAACCATCACCATCCAGATCTTTTGTAGCATACAGGTAGTCTGGTGTAGAACCTCCACCTTGCGTAAAGTCATTGGCATTATCTCTGTCTCCATTAAAATCTTCATTAACTGTAGGAATACCGTCATTATCATCATCAGTATCTCTCCAATCTGGTCGACTATCGCCATCCGTATTTTGTAATGCTGCTGCGGTACCACCGTTGTCGGTATCAAAAGAGTCGGCCAAACCATCACCATCTGTATCGGTATTAGATTGTGGTGTATTAGCGATACCATTGCTATCAGGATCATGTCCTTCTATAAAATCTCTCACACCATCACCATCAGAATCGCCATCTACAAAATCAAATTTACCATCGCCATCAGTATCTTGAAATACTATAGCTCCGGTATTATCAACATCATAGGCATCATCGATACCGTCATTGTCTGAATCTAAACCTGTAGCAGCTCTAAACAGAAGTGAATTTTGAGCTTCTACATTATCTAAAATACCATCTTTATCAGAATCAATATCTCTATAATTGGGAAGTGCATCTGCATCAAGGTTTGCTATTACTAAAGCATTACCACCTGCGTTGATATCATAGGTGTCATGCACACCATCATTGTCTTTATCGGTAAAACCATCTACCATACCATCGAAATCGGCATCTACTCCACCTACCTCTTCAATATCTGGTATTCCATCTCCATCACTATCTCTATCAAAAATATCTGGCAAGGCATCTCCGTCTGTATTTGTGTTAGCTAATGGTGTACCACCATTATCAGTATCCAGCGCATCAACAATACCATCTCCATCGGCATCATTGGCCATAGCGTAAGCTGTAGAGTATCTACCATCAGCAGACATATTTGCAGGCAATACACCACCATTGGCTTCAACAGCATCAGGAATACCGTCATTATCAGAATCTCTATCCAGGTGATTAGGTATGCCATCAAGGTCAGCATCAAAATTATCGCTGATTCCATCCAGATTACTATCTGTGAACCCTGAATAGTCTGCATCTGCATAGTCTGGTGTACCATCACCATCTTCATCAGCGCCAGGATCGAAGCCTAACCCTTCCTGTATATCGGGTATGCCATCATTATCATCATCTGCATCGTCCACATTAAGTACCTGATCATAATCAGAATCAGAACCACACCAGCTAAAGTCGTGTATTCCAATTACCTGTCCACTTGGCGCTGTATGGTTGTTATAAACAAAAACTAATGAATCAATAGTCTCAGGAATTAAATAAGTAACGTTTCCATCAGTACTTGTAGCATTGTTTACGGTGGCATTACCAACTACTGTATTATTTCCTACATAAGAGTTGGCTACTGATGTGGTTACATTACTAGCGATCAGGCTTACCAACGACCCATCAGAATATCCATTGACGGTGAGAGAATCTACCCAGGCGCCTGCATCCACATCAAAAATGGTGAAAGCAAAATCTTTAGTAGGCTTACTAAATTTGAAAGTTGCCAATGCAAACTCATTGTTATTATCGATATTCTGCTCCCAGTAAATACTATAAGTATTTTGTATAGCGTTAGATACCGAAAAATCACTCACATGCCCATATAAGTCGACTGATTCTATGCTTACCTCTACATCATCTGCTGTGTAATTCTGACTTCTAGGATCAGTACCAGCGTAGGTATCCCAGTCGATAACATAGGGTGAAGGACAACTCTGGCCTAAGGCCATTGGTTGAAGAGCCACAATGCTTAATAAAGTAAGTCCCAGGTAAGTAAAAATTTTTTTCAT